>JAZSLR010000081.1:0-5609 GCA_045535475.1 Acutalibacteraceae bacterium
TCCTGCGTCATATCTGTTGCCATCAGCGGTAAAATTTCGCTGAAGAACATTGCAAGCTCGGGAAGAGTATAAGTTTTTGCTTTTTCAAAAACAGCACCCATAATTTTTCTCTGTCTTGCAGTTCTCTGAAAATCGCTGTCTATCTTGCGGATTCGTGCATATGTGAGAGCCTGCTCGCCATTCAGCGTGCAAAGACCTTCGGTTGTATTGCCGCCGACAATTTCTGCTTCTGCGGCAGTGAGTTCAATATCAACTCCGCCTACCGTATCGATTATCTTTTCGAATCCTTCGAAATCAGATTCAAGACATCCGTCAACAGTGATTCCGAAATTCAGTTCAAGAGTTTCTTTGAGAAGTTCGAATCCGCCGTATGCATACGCGGCATTGAGTCGGTTATCCTCGTAACCCGGAATCTGAACATAGAGGTCACGAAGAAATGAAATCATTGAGAGCTTGTTGGTTTCGGGATTGAAGCTGCAGAGAATCATTGCATCCGAGCGCTGCCTGCTCTCACCCTCACGCTTATCCTGACCGATGAGCAGAATATTGACAAGTCCGTCATTATTCACGGCTTCAAATTCATTGCCGTTCCACTCAATATCCTCAGGATTGAGAACATTATCAGTGGTTGAAATACTTTCGGTGGTCTGTGTTTCGTGAGTAGTGTTTTCATTATCAGGTTCAGTATTATTCAGAAAATGATTAACTGTCACAACAGCACCTGTAATAACAGCCGCAACAATCACAATTACACCGATTATTTTCAATGCTTTTTTCATATTAACACCGCTTTGGTTTAAAGTCATTTCTCCGTTTCCCCAAAAAGCTTAAGCTCCGCATAGATATCCATTCTTTCGGATGCTTCTTTTGCGACTTTTTGCGGACGGATTTTCGGGCGTCTGCCGAAAAGGGAGCGGATTATATATCTTCCGCCGAAGAAAATCCAGCCGAAGGGGAGAAGGAATTTATATTTCCTTGCCGATTTCCAGTTTTTATAAACAATGCTGTTGGCAGAGATGAAAAACTGCCTGAGCATAGAGATTTCTTTTTCGTTTTTGCTTGAAATCAAAAGGCTTTCGTGGGCTCTGTCGGCATTCTTCTGGCCGAAGTTTCCGCCGATGATTATGTCAATGAGGATATAATCAGCCAATTTCTTATCGGCATCCTTTGCCCAGTTCATACCGGGCAGACCGAGATATTTGCACGAAATAAATGTCATTATTTTTGCAAAATCCCAAAGACCGATATCTTTGAATGTTTTTTCAAACAGTTCAAGGAATTTTTCTTCGCCTATGGTACTCAGAAATACCGCCCAATCGCACAGATGGCGGAGTCCGAGGCCGTCCCCCGTCAGGTGATGGCACATATGGAGCAGAATAATCAAACCGTGATGGAATGTTGACGGCACGGTTATTTCGCCAAGTTCCGTTCTGACGGTTTCAGAATTTTCGAGAAGTCCCGAAAGATATTTTCTTACCTTTACACCTGCCTTGCCTTTGGGTATACCCGACGGCTGAAAGTGCATTTCGCATCGGCAGATTTTGCCGATAAAAATATCGTGGACATCGTTTCCTTTTTCAGCTGATTCGTATTTGTTGTTTTTCAAAGCTTCGGCAGCTTTTTCGAAATCATCTGTATCAATAAGAAAATCAACGTCGCCCATTGAGCGCATAAGAGGGTCGGGATAATATAGCGCAGAGGCGAATCCTTTGAGAATTGTGCAGGGGATCCCCGCGTTTTTCATTATACTGCAGATGCGGATGTGCTCAAAATCAACCTTTGTGTTGTCGGCAAGAGTCTGACTGAGCTTTTTTTTGATATATCCGCATTTTTCGCTTTTGAGTATTTTATTTTCCGAGTTGTGAAATGCCATCAGAGTAACCGCTTGAGTGTATGCTTCGCACCAGACCGCATTCAGGTTGTCCTCATTGAGGTCAACCCTGCGCCCTGCGTCAAAAAGATTGTTGGCAAGAATATCCAGCAAAATCTTTTCATGTTCTCTTAATCCGGCATTTTTTATACCCATTTATTTTCACACCACTTCAAAGAATGTATCAGGTTTATTCGGGTCAAACTGCTCGTTTGCCCACATAAGAGTTACGAGATTTTCCGTTTCGGAAAGATTAATGATATTGTGAGTGAATCCGGGGAGCATATGCACCGCTTCGGGTTTATCGCCCGAAACACGGAATTCAAGCACCTTGTCTGTGCCGATTTCTCTTTGCTGAATGAGTGCTGTACCCGAAACAACAATAAAGAATTCCCACTTTGTGTTGTGCCAGTGCTGACCCTTGGTTATTCCGGGGTTGCTGACATTAACCGAAAACTGACCGCAGTTTGCAGTCTTTAATATTTCGGTGAAGCTTCCTCTTGCATCGCTGTTCATTTTAAGAGGAATGCTTACTTTTTCCTCGGGAAGATATGAAAGATATGTTGAATAAAGCTTTTTCGCAAATGAATTATACGGAATTTCGGGCATAACGAGAGTCTGGCTCTGCGCCTTGAAGCTTTCGAGAAGCTCAACGATTTTTCCGAGAGTTACCTTGTGAGTAACGGGGAAAGCGCAGAAATTGCCGTTTTTCGTTTCTGTTCCCTCAAGTGCATTGAGCATTTCATCAACGAAATCGTCAATATAGAGAAGCTCAAGCTCAACCGAAGGATCGTTTACCGTTATGGGCAGATCCTTTGCAATGTTGTTGCAGAAGGTTGCAATGGCTGAATTATAATTTGGTCTGCACCACTTACCGAAAAGGTTGGGCAGACGGTAAACGAGAGCCTTTGCGCCCGTTTCTATTTCATAGTCAAAAAGCATATTTTCGGCTTCAAGTTTGCTTTTTCCATATTCAGAGCCAGCGAATCTGCCTTCGAGAGTTGCCTGAACGGATGATGAGAGCATAACGGGAGCTTTGTTACCGCAAACTTTGAGTTCATCAAGAACAATGCTGAGAATACCGAAGTTACCCGAAAATTCACTTGCTTCCTTGGGTCTGTTTATGCCTGCAAGGTGAAAAACAAAGTCTGCCTTTGAGCAGTATTCGTGAAGCTCTTCGGGGGTTGAATCAATGTCATACTCAAAGATTTCATCAATCTGAATTTCAGGTCTTGTTTTATTTTTACCGTCTTTTATAGTGTAAAGATTTGCAACGAGATTTCTGCCTGCAAAACCTTTAGCTCCTGTGATAAGAATGTTCATTAAAACTTTCTCCAAACCATTTTATTGACTATTCCCGTATAGCTCTGAATGAGTCTTACGATTTTATCGGAAACGTTTTTGTCCGTGTAGTCGGGGACGGGAATTGCAGAATCTTTATCGCATGCAAGCTCAACTGCGGTTTCAACCGCCTGAAGCAGACCGTTTTCGTCAATGCCTGCAAGCACGAAACAACCCTTGTCCAGTGCTTCAGGACGCTCTGTTGATGTTCTTATGCAGACTGCGGGGAAGGGTCTGCCGATGCTCAGATAAAAACTGCTTTCTTCGGGCAGAGTACCGCTGTCCGAAACAACGGCAAATGCGCCTATCTGCAAGCGGTTATAGTCCGAGAATCCGAGAGGCTCGTGCATAATGATTCTCTTATCAAGCACGATATCGGAATTCTCAAGTCTTTTTCTTGAGCGGGGATGGCAGGAATAGAGAATAGGCATATCGTATTTTTCTGCAAGTGTGTTCAGTGCATTGAACAGCGAGCGGAAATTTTTGTCTGTGTCGATATTTTCTTCTCTGTGCGCCGAAAGAAGGATGTATTTCTTTTCTTCAAGACCGAGTTTTGAGAGAATATCGCTTCCCAGAATTTTATCAATGTTTGCATTAAGAACCTCTGCCATAGGCGAACCCGAAACATAGGTTCTCTCCTTGGGCAGACCGCATTCTGCAAGATATCTTCTTGCATGCTCTGAATATGCGATGTTGACATCGGAGATGATATCAACAATTCTTCTGTTTGTTTCTTCGGGAAGACCCTCATCCTTGCAACGGTTGCCTGCTTCCATATGGAAAATGGGGATATGAAGTCGCTTTGCACCGATAGCCGAAAGACAGCTGTTTGTATCTCCGAGAATAAGAAGCGCATCGGGTTTGATTTCTTCCATAAGCTCATAGGAGGATGCGATGATGTTGCCGACAGTCTGACCGAGATTGTCACCTACGCAATTCAGATAAACATCGGGTACATCGAGGCTGAGGTCCTCAAAGAAAATACCGTTGAGAGTATAGTCGTAATTCTGACCTGTATGACCAAGAATGCAGTCAAAATGTTTACGGCATTTCTTGATGACCTCCGAAAGTCTGATGATTTCGGGTCTTGTGCCGACGATTATGAGAAGCTTCAGTTTTCCGTTATTTTTAAAATTTACATTGTATTTCATTATGAGTTGAACTCCTCAAGTCTTTCTCTGATATAGTCAAGTTCAAGAAGCTTTTCCTTAACTTCTTCAACATTCAGAAGCTTTGTATTACTGCTGTTGAATTCGGTGAGCTCTGCGCGTTTTACATCGCCGTCAGAGAAATACTTATCATAGTTAAGACTACGGTTGTCAGCATGTACGCGGAAGAAGTCACCCATATCCTCTGCCTTTGCGCATTCTTCGTTGGTGAGAAGAGTTTCATACATCTTTTCACCGTGACGGATGCCGATGATTTTGATATCCTCTTTCTTGCCGCCGAAAAGTTCACAAACAGCTTCTGCCTGAGTCTGAATTGTGCAGGCAGGTGCTTTGCGCACGAAGATATCGCCGCTTTCGCATTCTTTGAACGCAAAGAGAACGAGGTCAACCGCTTCTTCGAGCGACATAATGAAACGGGTCATGTCGGGATTTGTGATTGTGATGGGCTGACCGTTTTTTATCTGATCAATCCAGAGAGGAACAACAGAACCGCGGCTGCAAAGCACGTTGCCGTAACGTGTGCAGCAGATTTTTGTCTTTTCGGGGTCAACGTTTCTTGCCTTTGCGGTAGCAACTCTTTCTTCGAGTGCTTTTGTGATACCCATGGCATTGATGGGATACGCAGCCTTGTCGGTTGAGAGGCAGATAACGGATTTTACACCTGCATCAACAGCGGCAGTCAGAACGTTGTCAGTACCGATAACATTGGTTTTAACAGCTTCCATAGGGAAGAATTCGCACGAAGGAACCTGCTTGAGTGCAGCAGCATGGAAAACATAGTCAACGCCAACCATAGCGCCTCTGAGCGAGTCGATGTTGCGTACGTCGCCTATGTAGAACTTGATTTTGTCAGCAACTTCGGGCATCTTTGCCTGGAATTCGTGACGCATATCATCCTGCTTTTTCTCGTCACGCGAAAAAACACGGATTTCCTTTATATCTGTTTTAAGAAAACGGTTGAGCACGGCATTGCCGAATGAACCCGTACCGCCGGTTATAAGTAAGGTTTCGCCTTTGAAATTATACATTTTTATCATCTCCGTTTATTTGCTCTATACAGGGTAAAACTGCATTGCCCCAGTCCTTGAACCAGTGTTTGAGTTTAATTGATTTATCACCGTGCTCAACAGTGAACCGCAGAGCGGTTGTGCGGTCATAAAACATAATATTTCCTGAGTTATCTTCATCATAAAGAATTATGTCAACCGTATATTTACCGGGAACAAGAT
>JAZSLR010000122.1:0-2352 GCA_045535475.1 Acutalibacteraceae bacterium
AAACCGATTCTCCCGCTTATGGAATAATTCACGAAAACGATGACCCCTCCGCTTTGAAAACTGAAAACAACCTCTTTATCGGCAAAATTGATAAAGAAATCATTAAGGGAGTGCAAGAATGAGCTGTAAAGAATATAAATGGTATTCCGGTGTTCCTCATTGCCATACCGTTGCGTCAGACGGCGGTCTGACATTGGAGCAGGTTATTGAAAAAGCCAAGAAAAGCAAAATAGATTTTCTTATAATCACCGACCATAATGTTAATTGCAAGGAGTTCCCCGATGTTGACGGACTCACTCTTATTTACGGTGCCGAGCTGACAAAACACGGCGGCCACTGTAATATGTGGGGCGTTAAGGATGTTATCGATCAGGAAGATTATGACACCTGCGAAAGCTATGAGGATTTTTTAAGAGTCAAATCAAAGGCAGAAGAACGCGGAGCGATAATCTGTATGAATCATCCTCATTGCAAGCAGTGCCCCTGGAGATGGGAAATGAAAGCCGAGGATGTGGATGTTCTTGAGGTCTGGAATGCACCGACGCACTTTGATAATCTCGAATGCACCGAATGGTGGCATGAACAGTTAAGGAACGGTCACAAACTGCCCGTTGTCGGCGGCAGCGATTATCACAGAGATTATGTTGTCACCAACCTTTTAACCTGGCCTGTTACCTATGTTTATGCAAAATCTAACTCTCCCGAAGATATTTTAGATGCTATCATTAAAGGTCGTACCACGATATGCTTTGATGTCGGAACAACATTTATTGATATCGTCAGCGGCGATTCCGTGCTTGGCGATACTGTTAAACTTACCGATGAAACAAGTCTTACAATCAATGTTAAAAAACTTTGCAGAAAACATAAACTGATTGTTTTTGACCGTGACGGCGAATGCTTCTCATACACGGCAAAAAAGACAGAGGATTATTCCGTTACTCTGCCTGTAAAAAAAGAAGGGTTTATGTGTGCTCATGTTGTTTTTGAACCCGGATTCATATACAGTAAAATCCACGATGTTGCAATCGCATCCAGAATTCCCGAACAAAAGGGAATGGATTTACCTCCCTTGATTTTTGCTCAGAGCGGTGCAATATATTTTGAAAAATAAAAAGTCAGTTCAATCTTTTGGAGGTACTGAAATGAAAAACAAGAAAAAAGTCATACTTATTGCTGTTTCTGTTATGCTTGTTCTCGGAATTATCGCAGGCGCTTTGGCATTGTATTTCACAAGATATCATAAAGACGAAAACGACACAGAAGAATTATACAGACAGAATGTTGCTTCCGTCGGCTACGAAAACACTATAGAAACCGCATATCCTTTCACCGATGTTTACGGAATCATCAAAGAGCATTTTGAAGCTGAATTACCCGAAGGAAAAACCGAAAAGAAGGTTGCCGTTATCGGTTATGACGGCTGCCGTGCAGATATCCTTGCAGAAAAGCAGGACAACGGTGCAATAAACTATCTTCTTGATAACGGTGCATCAATTAACCTTACCTATTGCGGCGGCGTGAATTATCCGGCAGAAAACACTCAGGCAACTTCAACTGCACCCGGCTGGTGTTCAATGCTTACGGGTGTATGGTCTGACGTACACGGAATTACAGGCAACGGAATAACAAAAGACCTTGAGCCTAAAACTCTAATGACTTCTCTTGTTGAAGAGAACATTATTGATGACGCCGCATTTATCACAAAGTGGAAGGGCCACTTTTCAAGGGATGGTGCAACATACAATACCGAAAAAGCTTATTGCGAAGAGAATGACATCGACGTTGATTTTAACCTTCGTAAAGGTCTGAAGGATGTTCACACAGGTGCCATGGAAGAAATAACAAGCGCAGACTGTGCGGATTTTGTGCTTATTATTTATGAAGACACAGATTCTGCGGGACACAATTTCGGATTTTCTTTCAACAATCCCGTTTATAAAGACGGCTTCAGAACCGAAGAGGAATACGGCTACGAAGTGATCAAAGCTATTGAAGCAAGAGAAACTTATGAAACGGAAGATTGGCTCATTATCGTCACTTCGGACCACGGCGGAATCGGAACAGGTCACGGCGGTCCGAGCATTCAGGAAAGAATGAATTTTGTTGTTATGAACAAGAAATGGGACTGATACGAATCGGAACCTCCCTGAAATAATCCGGGAGGTTCTTCCTTTGAGACAAATTTTATAAAGAAACAGGAGAAATGACCATGTCAAGAAAATACTCACATGTAATAGTTATCGGCGTTGGCAGTGCAGGCAGTTGGTTTAAGGATGCAGACACACCTAATTTCGATAAAATATTTGAAAATGGTGCAATCACATACAAAGCCCTTTCTTCAAAACCCAC
>JAZSLR010000061.1:0-89188 GCA_045535475.1 Acutalibacteraceae bacterium
GAAGTCAATGCAACAGCCAAAGAACGCATAAAAGGTATGGTTGGCTTGCGTGACTGTGTAAATGAACTCATTGACTTACAGTTGGATGAGCTGACTACTGACAGCGAAATCAGCGAAAAACAAGCAGAACTCAATACTCTGTATGATAACTTTACGAAGAAATACGGTTTAATCAACGATAAGGTAAATAAAAGTGCTTTTTCAAACGATTCATCATATTATCTTCTCTGCTCTCTTGAGGTTCTTGATGAAGAAAAGAAACTTAAAAGAAAAGCAGATATGTTTACCAAACGAACAATCAAGCAGCATTCTTCCGTAACGAAGGTTGATACCGCAGTAGAAGCTCTTGCCGTTTCAATCGGTGAACGAGCCTGCGTTGACCTCGGATTTATGGCTTCACTTATGGGTGAAGGTGTAACTCCGCAGAAAATCGTTGAAGATTTGCAAGGCATTATTTTCAAAGACCCGAGAACGGGTCCTTTTGATTTGGAAAGCAATCCCGACAGAAGTTATATCGGTTGGCAGACAGCCGATGAATACCTTTCAGGTAATGTCAGAGAGAAACTTGTCTATGCAGAGTACGAAGCCGAAAAAAATCCCTTTTTCAATGTGAACGTTGAAGCTTTGACAAAGGCTCAGCCGAAAGAACTTGATGCAAGTGAAATCGAAGTCAGGCTCGGTGCAACTTGGATAGATAAAGAGATTATCGAGCAGTTTATGTTTGAAACTTTCAAAACACCGAATTATGCACAGTTCAATATGAAAGTGAAATATTCGGAGTATACCGCTGAATGGAGAATTGAAAACAAATCATTCATTTCGGGAAGTGATGTCAATGCTCATGTTACATACGGTACAACAAGAAAAAGTGCTTATGAAATCCTCGAAGATTCACTTAATCTCCGTGATGTAAGAGTTTATGACACCGTTATAGAGAATGGTAAGGATAAGAGAGTTCTTAATTCAAAGGAAACAACTCTTGCACAGCAGAAACAACAGGTCATAAAAGACGAGTTCAGAGATTGGATATTCCGTGACCCCGAAAGACGTAACTATCTTGTTGAAAAATACAATGTATTGTTCAACTCTACAAAGCCGAGAGAATATGACGGAAGTCATATAGTTTTTTCGGGTATGAACCCCGAAATAAAGCTGCGTGAACATCAGCTTAATGCGGTGGCTCACATTCTCTACGGCGGTAACACTTTGCTTGCTCACGAAGTCGGCGCAGGCAAAACATTTGAAATGGTAGCGGCGGCCATGGAGAGCAAAAGGCTCGGTCTTTGCAGAAAACCGTTGTTTGCTGTTCCCAATCATCTTACCGAACAATGGGCATCCGAGTTTCTTCGTCTTTATCCTTCTGCAAATATTCTTGTTACTACAAAGAAAGACTTTCAGCCTGAGAACAGAAAGAAATTCTGTGCGAGAATTGCTACTGGCGATTACGATGCTATTATTATCGGTCATTCACAGTTTGAGAAGATACCCGTTTCGCTCGAAAGACAAGAACGGCTCATACAACAGCAGATTGATGAAATAACCGAGAATATCGCAATGATGAAATATGACAGAGGCGAAAAGTTTACTGTTAAACAGCTTGAAAAGACACGCAGAAGTCTTGAAGCCAAACTTGAAAAATTGCAGTCAACCGAACGAAAAGATGATGTTGTAAACTTCGAGCAGCTCGGTGTTGACCGTTTGTATGTTGACGAAGCTCACAATTACAAGAACCTGTTTCTTTATACGAAGATGAGAAACGTTGCAGGTCTTTCCACATCAGAAGCACAAAAATCTTCCGATATGTTTATGAAGTGCCGTTATCTTGATGAAGTCACGGGCAATAAAGGTGTTGTTTTTGCTACGGGAACTCCCGTTTCAAATTCAATGACAGAACTTTATACGATGATGCGTTATCTTCAATACGATATGCTTCAGAAAAAGAATCTGACCCACTTTGATGCTTGGGCATCAAACTTCGGCGAAACAACAACGGCTATTGAACTTGCACCCGAAGGAACGGGATACAGAGCAAGAAGCCGTTTCGCAAAATTCTTTAATCTGCCCGAACTTATGAATATGTTTAAGGAAGCGGCAGACATAAAAACGGCAGATACTTTAAATCTGCCGAGACCTGAAGCTGAATATCACAATGTTGTTGCTCATCCGACAGAAACACAAAAAGGCTTGGTTAGTGAATTATCCGAAAGAGCTGCCGCCGTTCATTTAGGTAGTGTTGACCCATCGGAAGATAATATGCTGAAAATCACTTCTGACGGCAGAAAACTCGGTCTCGACCAAAGAATAATCAATCCCGATTTTGCAGATGAAGAAGGTACAAAGGTTAATCTTTGCGTTGATAACATTGTCAGAATTTATGAAGAAGGAAATGCGGATAAACTGACACAGCTTGTGTTCTGTGATATATCCACTCCGAAAACCAAAACAGCGGCGAAAGCTGAACCGACACTTACAAATCTTGACCCTATCCCCGAAAAGTCTTTTACGGTTTATGAAGATATACGGGATAAGCTGATTGCAAGAGGTGTTAAACCCGAAGAAATCGCTTTTATTCACGATGCAAATACGGAAGAAAAGAAGAAAGATTTATTCGGAAAAGTGCGTTCCGGTAAAGTCCGTGTTCTTATGGGCAGTACATCAAAAATGGGAGCCGGTACTAATGTTCAAGACAGACTTGTAGCTCTTCACGATTTGGATGCTCCGTGGCGTCCGGGTGATCTGGAACAGCGAAGCGGCAGAATTGTCCGACAAGGTAATCAGAATGAGAAAGTACATATTTACCGATATGTTACCGAGTCAACATTTGATGCTTACCTTTGGCAGACACTTGAACAAAAGCAGAAGTTCATATCGCAGATTATGACCTCAAAATCTCCCGTGCGTTCCTGCGAAGATGTTGACGAAACTACTCTTTCCTTTGCGGAAATCAAAGCACTTTGTGCGGGAGATGAACGCATTAAGGAGAAAATGGATTTGGATGTTGATGTGGCAAAGCTGAAGCTTATGAAAGCAAGCTATCAGAATCAGCAATTCCGACTTGAAGATAATATTCTCAAAAACTTTCCGCAACAGATAAGGCAATACGAAGAATACATTAACGGATTCCAAACCGATATTCAGACTGCAAAAGACAATTCGCATCCGCCCGAAGGATTTGCCGGAATGACCATTCGGGGTGATTTCCTGACCGACAAAGAAAATGCGGGTGCAGCTCTAATTGATGCTATGAAAGATGCGAAATTCTTTATGGAAGCACCAATCGGCTCTTACAGAGGTTTTGATATGTCATTGTCGGTAGAAGATTTCGGCAAAAAGTATGTTCTAACCCTCAAAGGCAAAATGTCCCACAAAGTAGAACTCGGCAAAGATCCGAGAGGTAATCTTATTCGTATTGATAACGTGCTTGATTCCATAACAAAGCGGTTAAACGATACTCAATTAAGACTGGATAATGTTAAGACTCAGATGGAAAATGCAAAAGCCGAACTCGGTAAACCTTTCCCGCAAGAGGAAGAACTGAAAATCAAGTCTGCAAGACTTACAGAGCTGAATATCGCTCTGAATATGGATAAGCCTGAAGCTCCGTCAGCGGAAAATGCTATTGCCAAAAGCAGCAGACCCACAATAATGGATAAGTTGCAGATGGCAAGTGAAAAAAGCAAAACCACAATACCAAAAGTTACAGAAAAAAAGAAAACGGAGGAAGTTTTGTAAATGGATTTATCAATCAGACCAATCAAACCCGAAGAAATACCGTTTTCATATACGCAGTCACAGAACGACAATATAGAAAGCGGTTGTATCGGTTTTCTCCGTGGGGATTTTGACACAAGCGGCAAAGGTTTTTACTCTACTTGGGAAGATAAAGTAAAGTTTTTAAAAACAGAGAAATTCAAAAAAGAGTTTGATGATGTAATCAATTCTTTGCGATTAGGCAATGGAGAGCTTCTGAAAGACAGAAGCTCTCTTTCTGCTTATTGCCAAAACAATCCCGAAGGAGTTATCGAAGGTAACTACACCAAAGAATACGGTTTCAGAGTCGATACCGATGAACACAGCTACATTTTAAGATGCAATCTCACCAAAGGCGATTACAACTTTTATGTTTACGCTTATGACCGTGTAACATTTGAAAAACATCTTAATGAAATAGGAGGTAAAATAATGGACACAGCCGAAATAAATGAAAAATTGTATGATTTGATGTCTGCAGAGCAGGAAAAATTCAAAGGCTGGCTGTTAAAACAGTCGCCCGAAGAAATATTGAATCATACGCAGGAATATACCGTGCGTGAGGATATTCTTATGGCACTTTCCGAAATTGAAATCCCCGAAAATCTTGCAAGAGCTTTGTTGGAATCTCCTGCACCGTTGCAGGAAGTTTATGACCTTTTCAGCGACAAAGAAACTGACTATATGCAGACTTTGAGAGATTCAATAACTGAAACAGCAGAACACAACTTTGAGCTTCAGCAGTCCAAAACAGAAAAGACAATGACAGTTCTTGTTGTTGCACCGGGAGAAAAACCGACTGTTGAAACTATACCCGCTGGTCTTGACAGTCTATATAATCAGGTAGGCGAACCTATTCAAGCTATTTACCCGTTTGAAGAACCAGTCGGTATTGTTTGTAACGACAACGGAAAAATAAACGGTATGCAGTTAAACCGTGCTTTGCGTGACGATGAAAACAGTATCTACGATATTGTTTCGGGAACATTTCTTGTTGTGGGTCTTGGTGAAGAAGATTTCTGCTCCCTTTCTCCCGAACAGATTGAGAAGTATTCGGAACATTTCGCAGAACCCGAAATGTTCTTTATGCTCGACGGTGAAATTCAGGCGATTCCGTATAACGATCCGAGTAAATTTCCGATTTATGAAAAGTCTTTTGAAGAAGCAAGAGATAGAGAAGAAATTTCAGCATATAGGCTTTCTTCAAGAGCAGACAATATGTGTAAAACTGCTATTGAAGCTGCTATCAACGATAATTATTCAGATTGCAGACTTGACCCCGAAGGTGCAAAAAAAGTTGTTGAAAATTTCGGCATTGACCGTGTAAAGAAAATCCTTGCTTTTACTTGTATCGTAAAAGATTATGACGGCAGAATATCGCCTGAGAATAAGGCTTGGGCAAAAACAGTTCGTCCGAATGATATGAAAGATAAGATTGATTTATCTCTCGTCATTGACGGTGTTAATCCCGGTCTTACAGATGTTTTTATACGGCAGGTAAAGAAAATCGAAGATGAACGCAAACCTTCTGTTTTGAAAAAGCTTGAATCTGCAAAAGATAATATTACACCTGCTTCTACTTCTCCAATGAAGAAAGACCAGGTGCTGTGATATGAAAGAAGTGAGAAACCATCATTTTACGATTTTACTCAATGACTCCGAACGCAACACCATTCGTAAAAAGATGCAACTTGCAGGCTCAATAAATATGAGTGCTTTTGTCAGAAAAATGGCTATTGACGGATATATAATAAACTTCAATATTCCTGAACTTGATGAAACAATATCATTGCTTCGGTACAGCAGCAATAACATAAATCAGATCGCAAAAAGAGTTAATGCAACCGGTGTGATTTTCAAAAATGAAATCACCGAAATTCAAAGCACACAAGCTGAACTTTGGAAAAAACTTGATACCATAATTGCAAAGATTTCAAAGATAAAATGACATCCTTGCAAAGATTCTTGTTTTCACATATATTAAAAGTGAAACGGAGGTTGTTTTATGAAAATATTAAAAATCACTTTAACTCCCTTGCGAATTTTTTTGACCCTCTTAATACCTGTTTTTAAGTTTGTGCTGACTATTTCAACTACTCTTTTAAGTATTTTTGCTCTTGTTTCTTTATGTGGAAGTGTTTACTTTTTCGTTGACGGAGAAAAAATTGATGCTTTGTTTTTTCTCCTTCTTGCTTGGTTTATAAGTCCGTGGGGGTTGCCAACAATCGCAACTTGGTTTTTATCAAGACTTATTATTTTTAGGGATTGGCTCAAAGCAAACTAATGGCAGTAACGAGAATTATAAAGATTCACGGCAACCCAAATCAGACTAATTCCGCTGTTCTTCACGAAAGAATAGGTTACGGTCTGAACCCCGAAAAAACAAACTGCAAAGAATTGGTTTCTTCTTTCGCTTGTGATAAAGATATTGTTGCATCGGAGTTTGCATTAGCTCATAAACAATATGAATCCGAAACCGGCAGAAAACGAAAAAACGATGTTCTTGCCTATCAAATACGTCAGTCATTTAAGCCGGGAGAAATAACACCCGAAGAAGCAAATGCTATTGGCTATGAATTGGCCGAAAGATATTTAAAAGGTAAATCCGCTTTTATTGTAGCAACTCATATTGATAAAGCCCACATTCATAATCACATTTATTTCAATGCAATAAATCTTGATTGCAAATCCAAACATCGTGACCGAAAAAGGTCGGGTAAAGATATAGCAAAGTTGAGTGATTTAATCTGCATTGAACATAAGCTTTCAACGGTTCTTAATCAACAAAAAGGAAATACAGCATACAACAAATGGGAGGGATACATACCGTATCTCTCCCATCGTGATTTGTTGCGAAATGATATTGATGAAGCTATATCTTTGATACCAAAGGATTTCGATAAGTTTCTTGAACTTATGATAGAACGAGGTTATGAAATAAAGGTTGGCAAACATATAGCTTTCAAGAAAAAAGAACAGAAAAAGTTTATCCGGTTACGTTCGCTTGGTGAAGGTTATTCGGAAGATGAAATCCGATTGAGCATTTCAGAAAGAAAGGTTCATAATTCAAAGTCAAATCCAAAACAAAATGAAAAAACAAGTTTGCTTATTGATGTTCAAAAGAAACTCGATGAAGGTAAAGGACAAGGTTATGCGAATTGGGCAAAGATATTTAACCTTAAACAAATGGCAAAAACCGTAATGTTTTTGCAGGAAAATGATTTTGAAAGTATTGAAAAGCTTTTAGATGATATATCTGCTCTTTCATCGGAAATCTCGGATATGAAAAGCGAAATTAAGAACTTGGAAGCTCGACTGATGGAACTTTCTACACTCAAAACTCAAATAATCAATTATGCGAAAACCCGTGAAGTTTTTGAACAATACAAGGCATCAGGGTATTCAAAAAATTTTTTATCTGAACACGAAGGCGAAATTATTTTACATCGTGCAGCTAAGAAAACATTTGATGAACTTGGAGTAAAAAAGTTGCCATCGGTAAAATCCATTAACAAAGAATTTGATGAAGTGTTAAAGAAAAAAAAGGGGTTATATTCACAGTATCACTCATCAAAAGAAAAACACCGAGAAATGCTGAAACACCAAGCAAACATTCATTCAATTCTCGGCATCACGGTTTCTGAAAAAAGCAAAAAAGAGCAGGAACAATCGCATTGAAAATAACAGCCTCAAGGACATAAAAATCCTTGGGGCTGTCTTTTTTGTTTAGCTTCGGAGAAGCGTAGCTCGAAAAGAAATTGCAAAATTTCCTTTTCGATTCGGTAGGGGTTTGGGGAAGATAATTCACCAACAAGCGGAATGAAAATTTGAAATTTTCGCAAAACATCAGTATGTTTGCCCTGCTTGCCAATTATCAATAAATTGAAGAATTTATAATTGAGTAGTTAGCAAATTTAAATAAGACAAAAACAAATCAAGGCACTCTTTCATAAAAGAAGGAATGCCTTGATTTTTAATTTATATTTAATATAACCGATGTTTTAAATTCTTTATTTTCATCGTCATATTGCCAATCAAAATTACCGTTATATTTGTTGACTATTCTTTTTATACTTTTTGTTCCTATACCGTGAGAAGATGAATTGGATTTGCTTGTAATCAATTCTCCGTGCCAAGCCTTAGGAGGATTGTCACAACTATTAGAGAAAACGATAATTACATAATCAGTAACTGTATAGTTATTTGCTTGTCGGTACATAGAGAAACTCAGCTTTTTTTCTACAGAGTTATAAGCAGCTTCAATTGCATTTTCAAACAAATTATCAAGCAAAGCTATTGTATCGGTTTCACTCATAAATTCAAGATTTGAACCGCAAGAACCAATTGTCAAAGCAATTCCGTTTTTCTTGCAATTTGACATATGTCTGTTAAGAATAACATCAATTAACTTGTTACCACTATATTGAATTCTTTCTTCTAATCCAAAATCATCGGAAATAGATTTGATGTACTCTGATATGCCATCTAAATCCCCACTTTTGGCTTTGTTATTTATATGACCTAAATGATTTTTAATATCGTGTTTTAATATTCGAGAATTCTCAATTTCATTATACAACAAATCATAATGCTTGCTACTAATTTCACTTCGTTGTTTTTCAAGTTGAAGTTGGGTAATTTCAACATTTGTTTTTTGTACCATTTCATATATGTAAAACACAAAAAGATTGGCAAAAAGCAAAAGAATAGCACATACAGCTAAAGCTGCATTAAAATCAGATGTATCTGTCTTCTTAACGCCCCAATAATACATTATGTAAAGATTTATCATTGAAGAAATTGGAAGTAAGCCGAGTAGAATTGTGAATTTGTTTGGAGATTGTTTGTTAGATTTTATTTTAGATATTTTGGAAATAAAGAAAATTATAAAGAAGAAAAGCAATTTACTTAACGATGCTTGAATTATAAAAACAAGAATATTATCGTTATATGCTTCCAAATAGTAAATATCGAAAACAAAAGCCGAAAAATAAACAATTATCAGGTCAGTAATAGTCATAAAAAATGATAGCATTATTGTCGTAAATAGACATATTTTTATTTTTGCTTCATAACAGAAAATTACAAGACAAAAATTACAAATAACAAAAGCGATTAAATTGGCTAAGGGCACTGTAATAAAACTTACCGCAAATTGAATTGCTAAAGCAACAGAATAGAGTAAGAAGCAAACACCTTTTGATGTCTTTCGTTGGTAGAAATTCTCATAAAACATAAAGCAGGCTAAGATCTCAAACAGGTAGACAAAAGCATAGCATATAGTTTGTATCATTTTCTCATACCTCCGATGAAATCAAAATACACCTTTCTAAATGTAGCACTTTTTCGGGATGAAACATATATATTAAAAGTTTCTGTCGTTCCTTTAGTGCAATTTATGTAGGACATTGTAGCGATTGTTTTAGTTATGCTTTTAACATATTGCATATTTACAATATAACTTTGATGAACTTGAAAAAACTGTTTATCCTTTAAAATCTCTTTCCAATATCCAAAGGGTTCGTTTGTTTCAATTAAAGTTTCAATTGTTTGTAGAACAACTTTTCTTCGTTCAATAGCAGCATAAACAATATGACTTTTTTTGATTTTAATTATTCCGTCATTTGTTCTCACAGCAATTTCTTCATCTTGATTGGTGTATTCCTCTATCAAACCTGCTAACACTTTAAAAAAACGCTCTTTATCAACAGGTTTTTGTATGAATCCGTAAGGAAGTAATCGTAATGCATCATCAATATATGTATCGTGTGAAGTAATAAACACATCAATAGTATCCATATATCTATCTTTTAGTTTTTTATGAACTTCTAATCCGTTAATTTCCGGCATTTCAATATCAAGAAAAACTATATCATAGCGAATTTGTGCATCAAGCAATTCTTTTCCTGAGGAAAAAGTGAAAATATTAGCTTCAACAATTCTGTCAGACATATATAATTCGACTAGTTTTTTTATCGAACAAACAGCAGTCCAATCATCATCACAAATTGCAATATTCATAATGCCATCTCCAAAAATCAATCTTTAAAACTATGTAATATATTAACATTTAATCTTGCTTTTTGCAACTTTTTTGTAAAAAAGTAATAGCTGAAGCGGATTTACAAAATATTGCGTCAGTTTTTCAAAATTCCACACAAAAGAAAAAATATATGCTATGTTTTTAATGTAATTAAATATAGAGGAGGTGAACAATTGAAAAAGGCAAATAAGTTTTGGACAAAAATAACTCCTGCTCTCACGACTTGTATGGCACTTATTCTTACAATTAGTGCTAACTCGTCAACCTGTTTTATATTCAATCAACCCGACCCGCCAAAGGGGTTGGATGAATTTAAGCGCATAAAGTGATGAATCGGATTTCAAGCAAAATTATCTCTTTGTTGTGCGAAAATAACATACTGGAGAGGGATAAGCAAGAACTTTACACTTATGCATTAGAAATCTTATTTCAAAGTATCTTGCATTTTTCAACTGCTGTTATCATTGGCTGTGTTTTTTGTATGGCATTGGAAAGTTTTCTGATGTTTTTGTCGTTCTCGCTCGTAAGACGATTTGCAGGAGGTCTTCACGCAAAAACCCCACTTCGTTGTTATTTTACATCTATTGCAGCAATTTTATCAATGCTATTTCTCATTTGGATTTTTACAAAATGGGAGAATGATGTAGCCTATTATATTATTTTATTTATTTCAAATCTAACAATATGGATTGCTTCTCCAATTGAGTCATCGAACAAGCCATTGAGTTATAAAGAAAAGAAAATTTTTAAAGGCGTATCAATAGCATTAAGCTCTATTATCACTGTTATTGCAGTTATGATTTATGAACTCGTTGCTGTGAATGTAGGTGTTTCGTTGTCATTTGGATTGGTATTGACAGCTTTAGTGCTTAACTCCACACTAATTCAAAATATGCTGGCTTCAAAACAAAAGAACACCAAGTCGAATCAAGTAAAAGAAAGGACTAATAAATTGTAAAAAGAACTACTTTTATGATTCTGTTACTCGTTTGTGTTTTGTGATTTGCTCTTGTAAGGTTCAAAAACCTGTTGTTACCGCTTTAGATAGAGATATTGTGGTAGTGACTGATAAAAATGGTCAGTGGTTATCGGACACTGACGAAAACCAAATTATTGAGAAACAGATAAGGGAGTAACCAAATGTGTTTTTGGGTGACTATGTTTTTATTGATGATGAAAATGTAAAACACGGGCTAACGAAGCTGAAATTCACCATGATTTCTTAATTGTAAACAGGGGTGAATTTAACCAATAATTGCTGGTATTACATAGTTTATTTGAAATAAGGCATATTTAGTTCTTTTTATAAGAAAAAAGATGCTTGATTCAACTTATCAAAATTTTCTGTTTAAGCGAATAAACAAAACCTCTTTCTAAAAAGTCAAAAACATTAATGTACGAACATACATAACACATTAAAAGTGTAGTTGTGACAAAAGAAAGGAATGCAAAAATGAAACATTCAATTAAAAGAAAAATTTTATCTTTGTTGCTTTCTGTGTTAATTGTAATGCAGATTGTTCCATTTTCAACTTTTGCTTTTGAAGAAATTAACGATAGTCCTTCACCAACAACATTCGCAAGTACTGTTGACGAAGATACCCCTGAAATACTTTATGAACTTGAAGAAAAAAGAGATGAATACTCTAAAACATTCAAGTTGGAAGATGGTTCATTTTTAGAACTTACATCATTTAATCCTATTCATACATTAGTAGGTGATGAATGGGTAGACAACAACAGCATAAACACAGAAAATATTGAGACAGTAGAAGATGCGGTACAACTTTTAAATTCAGAAAGTGTAGCCGCAAACGCCAGTTCTGCTCGTAGTATATCAAATATTTATGCTTCCGAGAGCACAGCTAAAATGAAAGCTTTTTCTTGGTCTAATAACAATTATGTTGCAACCGACAGTTTAAAAATTATTAACGATAACTCTGCAATAGTTGCAAAACCAAACGAACTGGGTGCAACGCCAGGCAAAACTCGAATTGTCGTAACTGCACAGGTTATTTTAAATTGTGAAAAAGGTAATCCTGATGAAAATGATGGTGAGGATATCGAGCATAATTATATAGCTGTATATGAAGCTACTGCTGCTTGGACCGAAGAAACTACGACTTATGATATTGATGGTTATTATGGAGACATAGTATATGATAGTGTGAATGTACAATCAGCAGAATTTTATTCTTGGGACATCACACAATTGTATAATTTGTGGGAAAGAGGCTTAGCAGAGCATAATGGTGTGATTTTTAAGTCACATGATGACGCAAATGTAGTTGTAAATGACGGTGGTTTTGCAGTTAGGTATTATGAAATATCTGCAATTGATGAAAACTTTGAGTATCATTATTTTGATATGGGTCGAGCTGGACAGATAAACATAAACGAGTTCTCTAATGGTGTAACTATCACAAGAAATGATATTGGCATTAGTGGCAACACTATGCCTGTTTACATTGGTGGACTTTACTATGAAAACAACATATTATCCTCACCTCAGTACGGAAACAGTTGGTGCTTTAACTATAACAGTATATTGTTGAAGGACAAATCTGTTTATGTATGGCATATGATGGATGGAAATTCAGTCACTTTTTATAAAGATGTTCTTTACGACTCAGACTCTAACAACGGTTTCAGCAAATGGCTAGATGAAGATAATAAATACGAATTATATGTTAATGAAAAATCATCTAGTTTAACTTCAAATTATATTATTTCAGATGCAACCACTTATCGATTTGAAGAACAAAAAAACATTGGAAGTGCATATTTAACATCCATCGAAAACCAATCGGGCTCAATCTCTATTTCCTATGCAGGTGGAAATATTTTATCAATAACTGACGGAGAAGGAAGAGAATACTGTTTTGAATATAGCACAACTACTGAAAACAAAACTGCTCTCACAAAAATATCCGCAGTTATAGAATCAACAAACAATAATAATTCACAAGATATTGAACCTATTACAATTGAGTCTTATGATGGAAATGCTACACCCATCGAAATATATTATGAATACACTAAAATTAATGATATCCTTTATCTTTCTGAAGTTACTTTTTCCGACGGTGAATTCATCTCATATGGATATGATAATAATGGCAGACTAACTTCTGTTACCAATATAGATGGTTCTGTGTTAACGATAACGTATTTAGACACAGGAAAAAAATACAAACTTTTAGATGCTGCCGGTACAGAAATTAACTCTTTAGAAATAGATGATCATAATCTATATCAAAGAATAATCACTTATTCCGATGAATCCTATGAAAAAATCTATTATAATGAACTGTTAAAATGTAAACAGTATCAAAAATATGTAATGGACGAACGCGACAACGAGGTCATTGTAGATGAAAAATACTATGAATATGACAACAAAGGACAAATAATTTCTATCTTTATTCCTGAAACAGAAAAAGAAAATGAATTGATTGAAAATGCAAGCTTCGAATCAAAAAAGGATAGAAAGCCAAAAAACTGGAATCCAATTAGTAGTAATGACACTGAATACTATATTCGTGATACGACAAAACATCACAATAGTGGTGCTGCTTCACTTTCAATTAATGGTCGCTTCTATGGAGAACTGTTTGTTTCACAGGATGTTACAGATCTTTCTGCCGAAGGTATTCTTGATGGAGATGCTATTGCGATTGGTGGTTACGGATTAATTTCTACAGCAATTCCTGCACCTAATCATTTTGTTGGCATTAAAGTAATAGCTTATTATTCTGGAGAAAACGAAACTATTCCAGTTCCTGTTGAGGTGTGTAAAGTACAGTTTGATACAAAAATCATCGATGAGTGGCAATACGCTGTGTCTTCTTTTAAAGTTGAAACAGAATATGAAGGTAGGTTATTATCACATTATGAAGTGCGTTGTTCATCGGATTATCAAGATGGAACTGTATATTTTGATAATTTAAAAATGTTCAAAACAGAAAACCTATATGATATAATCATTCCTGTAAATTGCGCTTGCGAAGACTGTGTTTACGGCGAAGGATGTCCTTGCAAATGCGAAAGCACAGAACAATGTTCTTGTGAAGAATGCAAACCTACTGTTCTTGCCTGCGGTTGTGACGAAAACAGTAACTGGGGCTTAGGATGTTCGTTTTCTTCTGAAAATATGTCCGGTTGCGATTGTGTGGATAATAAAATTGTTATAGATGAAGAAACTGGTTTGGTTATCTCTGATGGTTCAAAACAGATGATGACAACCAAAATATATGACCCAGATAACAACTATCTTTCAAAAACAATTGATGAAAACGGCATTGAAATAAACTATACTTACAATCCTTTAAATGGTTTGTTGGAAAGTGTGGAAAACGCTAACGGAAAAACAGAATATTATTATGATGCAATTGGAACACTTGAAAAAATATCTGTTGCTGTATCGAATTTAAGTGACAACCACACCCATATGGAAACCGACTATAATTATGTAAATGATAAAATTTCCAGTATTACACATAATGGTTTTTCGTACTATTTTTTCTATGATGAAAATGGTAATTATCAAACCGTAAAAGTTGGAAACGAAAACTTGGTTTCTTACGGTTATGATAATAATCAGCAGTTAAATCAAATAACATATGCAAACGGAGATACAATAACTTATACATATGATAGTAATGGTTTAATAACTGAGGTTTATTTAAATCAATCTACAAATCCTACTTATCAGTATGAATACAATGAGTTTGGAGAACTTATAGCAAGTACGGATAATAGTTCGGGTCTTACCACAAAATACAATCACACAGTAACAAATGCTGACGGAACTTCAACGACATATAGTGTTTTGGTTCATCGAACAAAGGTTGTTGATGATGTTAGGTATTATAAAATTATTTCTGATGGGAAAGTAATTGAAAATATCACAGGAGAAGAATATATTCAAAACCCAACAATGACCAATTACAATTGTGAAACAGGAATAACAACAAGTTCTACAAAGACAGAACACGGTGGCATGAGCTTTGTTACAGCAGCTGCAACTGATGTTTTTGGGAGAAGAATTAACACTCCTGAAAACACTTCAGTTAACAACGAATCTTGGAATGAAACTATGTCCTCAAGTAATACTGTTTTACAAAAAGATTATCGTGACCTCATTGTTTCAAAAGCTGAGACCGAGTATTTTTATGATGATTCCGACACCACTGCAAAGAGTCTAGTTTCAGGGTATCGCAACGAGGTTTCAGGTGTAAGCTATTATCACTTTGAAACATCTTATTTACCACTTAATGTTAATGAAAAATGGGAAAACAGTAATTTTAATTATTACTATATTTATAACGAGTATGGAAATATTACGGAAGTATATTCTTATGCAGAAGATGGTGTAACTCCGGACAGACTCGTGTATAGATATACTTACGATGAAAACCAAAACGTCATTCGAGAGGACTATAGCGGTAGTAATAAGAGTGGTGCATACAGTCACACTTATACATACTGTTATGATGATAATGGTAGAGTTACTAGACGAGATGATTTCGGATACACTCTGGGAGAACTTGGAGAAGACACTACACCATTATATTTTATCTTCAATGAAACTGATCAAAGATACTACTATAAGCAGTATCCGTACGATTCAAAAAATGAATATAGTTATGAGTATGATGGTGTTGGTAACATTAGCAAAGTTTACTCTGGTCTCGGTGAAGACAAAAGTCTTATTTTAAGTTATGAATATGATGAGGCGAATCAGCTCGTCAGAGAAAACAACAAGAATTTACAAAAGACTTTTATTTACACCTATGATGCAGGTGGAAACATATCATCTAAAGCAGAATATGAATATACAACAGATGCACAGATCTCATCATCGGCAATAAACACAATTAATTATTCATATGATACCATTTGGAAAGATAAACTCATCAGCTATAACAACAAAGCTATAACATATGATGAACTTGGTAATCCATTAACTTATGGTGACAAGAATAGCGTGTCGGAAGAATACCGAGAGTACGAATGGCAAGGAAAACAGTTAGTGTCATGTACTATATTAAACAAAAATAATAACCCTGATGTCGATGTGAAATATGTTTATACATATAACGGTGAAGGCTTGCGTAGTTCAAGGACTTCGTACGATTGTGACAATGCAGGAACTGTAGATGTAGAATCTGCTATTAGAACAGAATATTTGTGGGAAGATGGCAAACTAATTTATTTATGGGTGTCTCCAGAGTTTAGTGCTAATGAATATTCTGATGCATTGTCAATTAAATATCTTTATGATGAAAATGATGAACCGTACGGAATGATAACAAATGGAAGCAATGTTTTTTATTTTGTTAAAAATTTACAGGGCGATATTGAGAGAATCGTAACTTCTGACTGCAAAACCAGAATGATCACTTATTCTTACGATGCGTGGGGCAACATGACATATGAATTAAATTCAAGAGATATTCAAACAATGCTAGGCTCGATGTTGATGCTTGCCAATAATGTTGTTACATATCGTGGATACACATATGATTTTGAAACAGGATTATATTATCTCCAGTCAAGGTACTATTCTCCCGAATGGGGCAGATTTCTAAATGCTGATTCATATTGTGACACAGAAACAAGCATAATTGGAACTAATATGTTTGCTTATTGTGATAACAACCCCGTAAATTATGTTGACCCCGAAGGTTTTGCGTCTGTGACATTAAATATTTACGGTGGTCTTGTAGGACATGCAGATATCACTATAGATTCAACAACATATTCTTTTGGGAATTATACAAGCAATCGAAACATTTTTGCTCAAGTGTTTGGAACAGCACAGGGGTATTTAATTGTTGCGAACGCAAACAGTTGGAGAACGTATTCAAGGAAAAGTCATGGCATAGAATCTTTTACAATCACGGTAAGTAATGCAGAGAAAGCCAAAATTAAAGAATACTGTGAAAAAGTTAAAAGCCAAAGTGTATACGAACGTCCACCCAAAAACAATGAATATTCTGGGGACAGATACGTTGTAAAAAAAGGGGATTTCGCTAAATATAGTTTGCTAACAGCTAATTGTGTTCATTTTACAGTAAGATCCACCGCAAATGGAATCAGAAGTAAGTTGGTAACCGTTGGCAATAAGTACTATAACAATCCTGATTATGTTTTTGCTATTTCTTCTCCGGCTTCACTTAGAGGGTTTATGTACTACTACATATCAAATTATAGCGGTAGTTACAAATCGTATTCACGAACAGCATAATTTATGCTATAATTACTCCGAGGTGATAAGTAATGCTTAGAATTTTTATCATTGTACTATCTTTCTTACTAATATTTTCATCATGCAATAAACATGAAAGTTTTATGGATGTTCCGGATATGAAACTTTTCTATACAGTGTTTAATGCTGAAAATAAAGTAAAGCCGTGTGTTTATGATGTAAAATCCGAAGAATCAAGCATACTTACTATAGAAAATTATGATAATATATATTTATATGGTGCTTGCGGATATTCGGACAAAGAATTCTTTGCATATTATGAAACATCTGAAGAGTGTAAAATACTGAAAGTGTATGATGGTAAAGTTATAGCTATTCAAGATTTTGAAGCCAAATTCAAAGCACCTAATAACTGGGAATATAGTTTCAAGTCAATTCTTTCAATGTCACGATACAAAGACGGTGTTGTTTTTTTGTCACCAAGCGTTGATGCATATAGTGATGAGCCGTTTTATGCCGATATCCCATCAACACTGTATTATGCTGATTTTAATGGTGTGTGTGAGCCTATTCTTGATAATATAGTTTCATTTAAAGTATATGAAGATAAAATATGTTATTGTACTTTTGATGAGATTAAGCTTGTGGAATATGGAGATACGACGATTTACAGCAAATTTAACATTAATGTTTGCGAAAATGGTGAAAGTAAAGAACTGTTTTCTTCGGAAAATTGTCCCTACCAAAGCATTGAAGATTGGTGCAATGAAAATGAGCTTTTGCTTGTGAAAGACGGAAAGATTGTAAAGTATAATATCAAAACACAAAAGGAAACCATATTGCTTAAGCCGAAGTTTTATTATTCATTTGAAAAAGGCAATAGTATTTATGTTTCAGATAAGTATATTCTTGCTACTGCAATGAAACAAAATATACTAACACTTAACAGTGATGTGAGTTATCTGTATTTGTTTGATGTTGAAAGCGGAAAAAGAACACTTGTTTCCGAAAAAATTACCGGTACATATGATGCACCTTTTGAACTCGTTTCTTGATTGGAGTTGATTGTTTGAAAAAGATTGTATGTTTAATCTTGTCGCTTCTTTTTATTGTAGGAATTGTTCCGATTAATGTGTCGGGAACGGTTCCTGCCAATATGAGTATTGATGAGTTTTCAAAACAAGTATGTCAAATGATTACTGAATACGATGTTGTCAAAAACAGTCAAGAAACTTTATCTGTTCAATCATTTTCTGCTGATTCAGAGGGAAATTATTCCGAGTTTGAAACTATGCGTTTGATTGTAAAGTCCAAAAGCAAAATCAATACCCTTGATGCTGTGTCAGTTATTTCAGGTTACAAAGATTTATGGGTTTTGCAGTTTGAAACGGAATACTATACCGCCGAAGCTTTTGAATACTATTCCGCCCTTGAATGTGTAGAATATGTTGAACCTGACAGTATTATTACTATGGATACTGTTGTTGAAACATTTTCTGCAGAGAGACTTGAAAACGGTCATTTGTCTTGGGGCTCTGAAGCTATAGGCAGTGTTGAAGTATTAGACTACTTGGAAACTGTTTCTGTTGACTTGGTTGAAGTTAAAGTTGGAGTTATAGATTCTGGCATTGACTATAATCATGAATTTCTAAAAGACAGAATGATTGATGAAGGTCTGAATTTCAGTGCATCTGGTGACGATACTGCGATGAGCGATGACCCCGATTCTCACGGAACTCATGTTTCGGGAATTATTGTTGATAACACCCCGGAGTCAGTGAAAATAAAAGGCTACAAAATATTTGACTCCGAGGGTGAAACAACAGCCTTAGCTATAGTTTCTGCTGTTGACAAAGCTGTATCTGACGGAATGGATATTCTTAACTTGAGCTTTAGTGGTGGAACATCTGAAACAGTAAAGGAAAGTTTCCTTAATGCTTATCAAAACGGAATTGCATTGATTTCGGCTGCAGGTAATGATTCGTTAAATATCGATAATATACTGCCTAGTTGTTTGAAAGAATCAATCACTGTAGCCGCAATGAACCCTGATTTTACAAGAGCAAAATTTTCTGATTACGGAGATTCTGTTGATTTGGCTGCTCCCGGTGTAGAAATATATAGCACATACAACAATGATTCTTACGGATATATGGATGGCACTTCAATGGCAACTCCTTTTGTTTCAGCTTGTGCCGCTATATTGCTTTCTTTAAATCCAACTTTGTCTCCGGAAGATATAGAAACTCAGTTAAAAAGCAATGCTATTCCAATAGGTTCAACTGAAATATATGTAGGAAGCGGATTGGTAAACATATCAGAAGCATTAGATATAAACCGAGTGAATCCCGCTTTATCAGATAATAACGGTGGTGTGTTTTACAACCCCGTTACGATAACTCTTTCAGAAAATCCAGAAACAAAAACATATTATACTCTTGATGGTTCTTTGCCTGATTCGGAAAACGGAATATTATACACAAGTTCTATAGAAATAAGCCAGTCTTGTGTGTTGTCATGGTGTACTTATTCTGATGACACATCGTTGTTTAGAAGCAACATTCAGATTGTTGAATTCAGTGTTTTGACAAAAGCCAGTGATTCCGAGTTTAAAATAACCGAAGAAGGCGTTCTGATAGCTTATAACGGAACGGATAAAGAAATTGTTGTTCCCGCAAGTATCAATGGAATTGCAGTAACAGAAATTGGGGTGCGTGCTTTTGATGCTAACAATGCTCCGGAAATAGTTGGCATTGTTTTACCGAAATCAACTCTTATTATCAATAGCAAAGCCTTTAACAATAACACATCACTTGAATATATCAAAGCTCCAAATGTTGAAACAATTTCATCTTATGCTTTTCAAGAATGTTTTTCACTTAAAAGAGTTGACGCCCCTAATGTGAAGAAAATCGAAAGAAACGCTTTTGAATATTGTACTGTGTTGAGCGAAATAAATTTTGATAATGTTGAAGAAATTGCTCAAAAAGCTTTCTATGGCAACAAAGGATTATCAGAAATAAAGTTTGATAAATTACAGAAAATTGGGGAAAAAGCATTTGGAAATACCGCTTTAATCATAGCAAGTTTTTCGACCCTTAAAACCTTTAAAGATATGAATAGACAGTATTCATCTGAAGCTTTTTACGATTGCCTTTTCCTTAGTGAACTTTATTTTCCCGAACTTACCTCTTTGGGCACTGTTACAAACAATTCAAGAGCTTTTCGTGGTTTATATTCACTGACTACGTTTTACGCACCGAAATTAGAAGAAATCCCGGCACAAACATTCTACAACTGTATTTCTCTGAAAAATGTTACTATTGATTCTGCTCACACAATCAAAGACGAAGCATTTTATGGTTGTGAAGAACTAAAGTATCTGTATTTGCCCAATGTTAAATATGTAGGAGAAGATGTGTTCCGTTATTCAGCAGTGGAAAACATTTTCTTTGGTGCACTGGAAGAAACATATTCTATTCCGGTGGTTGACAGTATTATTGCCATTCCTTCAACAGCAACTATAATTGAGGAAAACCATGGCGGTGCTCATCTTAAGATCTACGGAACGAAAGGAACTTATGCAGAAGAATGGGCTAACAGCGAACACAAATACTGCACAAGTGAATTTATATCTCTTCCGTTGATTACTGATGATTTACCGTTGGAAATTTCAGAAAATGAAGGCAAATTAACCATTGATGCAATCGGATTCAATCTTTCCTATCAATGGTACGGTAGCGTTGACGGAACTACCGAAAACTCTGTGATTCTTGAGGGAGAAGACAAAGAAGACCTTCTTCTTGAAAACACGGAGAAATATAAGGGGTATTACTGCATTGTTAGTGGAGAAGACGGAGAATTTATAACCTCCGTAACATCAAATGTTGTTATTGTAAATTATAACTTTGCTGATTATACGGAATATAAAGCTGCGATTGCTTCAATCCCTGCAATACTTTCAATTTATACTGAAGAATCGGTAGAAAAACTTCAAAATGTTTTGAGCATTGATGTATCAAACAAACTTTCCTATGAGCAAAATGTTGTTGATGAACAGACACAGGCAATTTTAAATGCTGTCTCAGCTTTGGAATTGAGGTCAGCAGATTATTCAGAACTTGACAAAGTGCTTGAAACTGTACCTGTTGATTTGTCAATATACACGGATGAAAGTTTGATGGAATTAAATGATGTTCTTGATTCAATCGACGAAAACCTTGATATAACAAATCAAAGTCAAATTGATGAATGGGCAAGACAAGTTGAAACAGCGGTCAAGAATTTGAAGATTAAACCTGCTGATTATACTGCTCTTGATGAAGCCATATCAAAAATCCCGGACAACCTTTCGTTTTACACTGATGAGTCTGTTGCAGAACTTGAGAAAGTATTGAATAGTATTGACCGTGAACTTGATGTCACTCAACAAGAACAAGTAGATAATTATGTAACTGCGGTTGAGCAGGCAATCACGAATTTGAATTATAAATCGGCAGATTATTCACTTGTGTTTGATGCTATTGCAACAATTCCCGAAGATTTATCAATATATACTCCCGAAAGCGTTGATGCTTTGGAAAGCATTATTGATGGCATTGATTACAGTCTTGATATCACACAGCAAGAAAAGGTCGATGAGTATGCAGTACAGATAAGACAAGCTGTTGATAATCTTGAAGAAGAGTGCTGGCTTGTAAGATTGTTAAGGGTAATCATATCTTTTTTTAAAGACATTATTTTGTGTCTTGAAAACTATATGATAAACATTTTTTATTGCTGAATTTAAAGCACCGCACAAACAGGATTTGTGCGGTGCAAAACTAAAATTGTATTAGAAGGTAAATCCAATGAATAAATTTAAAATTCTTTTTCTTATTATGTTGGTTATTTTCTCTTTTTCTTCTTGCAAACCAACTAAAACTACGGATATTGTAAAAAACGAAATAACTAACATTGAAAAAAACACTATAATACAAAACCCATCCCCTAATTTTCAAATAATAGGTGAAAACGAAATAGCTCTTCCTTCATTTAATTTTAAGTTTCCCGATGAACTAACATTGCTTCCGGATACCGTTAATCCCATTGCAGAAAACAGTAACGGAGCCTTCCAGTTAATGATTGAAGATAAAACCAAGTCGATTGATAATTATATCGAATACATCAATACTACATATTCAAAGTATAAAGTAATAGCTAATGATATGTCTGAAATTGAAACTATCTCTTTTAACGGTTTTTCTGCAAACAGATTTTCCTTCAACACAATAAATGAAGAAAATGAAAATGTCACAATGGTTTTATATTTTATTGAACAGGATGATTTGAAAATAGATGCGATTGTTATGTTAAAGGGGAATGAAGCGATAGACTATTCTGGAGTTGATGATTATATTGCAACTATTGATTTCCTTAAAACTGAATAAAAAGCCAATTATCACTTCAAATAAGTAGATAAACATATACTATAGCTTTTTATAATTTAACTTATCTCTGTAAGCATATGATTCTCCATATAAAAAGACAGTTAACTGTAAATAGTTAGCTGTCTTTTTATATGGAGCCACCGAACAAAACCTCTTTCTATGTTAAAACGGTGGCCCCTGAGAACAAACTGCAATTCAAGACATTTCACTCATCTGAATTATTAATTGATTATCGGTCAACAATAATTATTAATGCCTTGCGAAGATCCAATCAAGTCATTCTTCTATACAGTTCGGCTCCCACAAAGTAATTAGGCTTTCTCCATTTGTTTGTAATGCACTTGCTTGGAGAATATTATACGAAATATGTCTAATACTAAAACAAATACATACATATATATATGACGAAAATTGTGATTTGTTACGCAAAAATTTTTCGAAAAAATGAAGTTCTGTTTATTGCACAAAAATCTGCAAAACATTTTGTGTATGTTGTATTTACAGAAATTCAAATTTAATTCTAAGTTATGCTGAATTAAAATATTGCAACTTTACTGCTTGTTTTTTTCTTGAACTTATTAATTAATTTTTTGCTGCGTTGCTGTTTATAGGCTAATTTTTCATACTCATTGTTATATTCGTATCCAAAGCATTCAGATAGAGTTAAATAGCATTCGTGTATTAACTCAAAATCTCTATCTTTTTCCGGTTTATTAAATTCGTCGTTTAGATAGTCTAACGTTTCTTTTTTTACAGCTTCAAAATCTGTGCTAAATACATCTATTAGCATTTTAATAAAATCTTCATTGCTGATATTGATATTCTTTCTCAAACAATCACTCACCTTTTCAGCTACATATATAAATGACAAAAATCGCAAAATGTTACGCAAAAAGTTTTCGAAAAATATTAAATTCTGCTTATTGTACAAAAACAGACTAAATTAATTAGCAAAAAGCACAAGTTTCATTTAAAAACATCTCTCTATATACATATAAGTATTTTTTGCAAAAGATTTCATAATTTATATACTAATATTAAAAATTTTTTCAAAATACAGACCCCAAACCGTCATTAAGACAATTTGGGGTCTGTATAAGCTCACATAAATTATGGATTACATCGTTTACAAGGTACATATCCATTGGAAATTAACTCATCTCGGGTTCCATTATACAACATTTTATTTTCCTCTTTCATATCATCAACAGATGAACAGCTTGGGTAATGAAATTTACCCGTATTAGTATTTGCCACATAATTTGCCTTTTCTACAGAACTATTTGATGTAGGTCTTTGGGTTGTTGGTTTGCTTGCTTTTTCTGTGGTTTTGAGAGTGGTATTTTCATAAGTGTCATTTGTCAGCTTGCTGTTTCCCGAAGAATAATCAATTGTTACACCCGGTTGGGCATTGTAGCAAAAAACATTAAAACAAATACCTGCACCGCCATCTTCCACGGAATAGGCTTCTATCTGTACTCCGTGTGCTAAAAGATTGTTTTTTTCAAAACAAGGTGTTACACGATATAATACATGATTTTCAGTTTCTTTTATATAGTCTGCAACCATATTTTCAAACGGTAACATTCCTTGGATGTTCAAGTGTCGTGTTCCGGTTATTAAATTTCTTTCATTTGAATTTTCGCCTGTGAGCTGCCAACCTATCAAGTGACAACGATTATACAAGTACTTCCCATCAACAACATCATATTTTACTGTATGCCATCCGGTAGGTTTTATTTGACCGGTTTCGCCTCGTTCTCCGGTTGGCATTATATCTTTTCCTATACAAGCATACACAATGCCGCAACGACCCTGATTGTCAAGTGAACTATAATATTCAAACGAATCAGTAGTATAATCCGAAGAATCAAAATAAGGTTGATTATTATTTAAAACAACATACGGCTTATCACTAAAAGGAGGAATATCAGACAATACTATTTTACCGGTAACATTTAAAGCTTCATTTGTGTAAGATATGCTTGGTATATCTGCCGATGTGCTTGATGTTATATCCAAACTGTTACCAACATCTATTTGTGTATCTGTAACAGTAGATTGTTCATCAGATAAAGCTTCATATAAGTATTCATGTGACTCAATAACCGTTTCAGATAATTTGGTTGTTGTATATTCTTCAGGATTTCTAATCACTTCAATCATTGCCCAACAAAAAATCAAAGAGCTAACTAAGAGGCAAGAAAAAACTGTTGTTATAATGAATTTAGGAAACTTTTTAAGAGATTTATATTTGTTGAAATATTTTTTGATAAAACTAATCATTTCTAGTGTATATCTCCTCTGTAATTATTTCATGAGAACTTCCTGCAAAATTTGTTGATCTTATACACTTCCATCCACATAGGTCAATATCAAAAAACATATCTGAAGGATAAGACTTATTCCATTTGTAGAGAATTATGATTTCAACAGAAGATTCATAGTTAGTTACTTGTTTATTCTCAACAAAGCAAAACTCACCACTAGCAGCTTCATTTAAAAAACAATCTGAAATATTAATGTGCGATGCATCATTTTCTTTGAACTGGGTTTCAGAATAATGATTCATCCAAAGTTTGGACTTAGACGAAATCTGAACTACTCTTTCACGCAAAGCACTATCTTGGCTTTGCCTTCTACCGTTAAACATAATGCCCATATGTTCATCAACACAAGAAATCAAAATCATAGTAGACTCCTTACACTATCGTAATAAAGTAAACAGTCCGCCCGAAAGCGGACTGCTGTATTTTTAGCAACAATAAATGTATTCTCCATAAAGAAGAGTATACTGTGAATATTCATCGCAACGAGAACAAACTTCATACTGGTATGTTTCTTTTAAACAACGAGGAGCTGTTGATTTAACCTTATGAGTGATCGTTGAAGATGTGCCTGTTTCAATTTTATGACCAAACAAACTACATGTTAATCCGCGAGAACTGCCTTGAGGTTCTAAATCTCCATTAAAATGAGCTATCACTTTTTCCTTCACATTCTCTGATACTTCATTATGGAACTCAACAGTAATGGTATTTTCCTTGTGTGAACACATATCATCTTCTGCAAATGCAAAAATCTGAATTGAAGAAAGTGCAAAAGCAACTACCAAAATAATTGAAATAATTCTTAAAGATTTCATAATGTATTCTCCTTTAAATTTGAAATTATTATTTTTATATCCTCATAATTCTTAGCTCTTATTACATAAGAGTTTTCATCGAAAACAAAACTACATTGAACTTCGTCATCCATAAAATCCAAATAACATTCATAGCCACTAATGGTTTCTTGGATTAAGTTCGAATTTGAAATAAAGTAGTTTGAAAATTCTGGATAAGTATGTATGGTGATGCTTGTTTGTGGATCATTTGTTACAAATACAATATCATAATATTCTGTTGAGAAATTGTTGTTTTTGTCATATGAACCGCCAAAAGTCACAATTGACAAATTAATATTTGCAGGCATTTTTGTAGGGTACAATATTTCCAATTGAGTTTCGTTATTAAATTCTTCAATACTTGAAAATATTATTTTTTCATCCTTTAGAATGGTTATGCCCTTATACTCAATTTGTTCTCCTTGAACCATACTAACTATCCTATTTCCCCATTCCTTGAGAAGAGAAATAGTATCAATACCACATGCCAATGCAACAAAGTTAGCTAAAAGCATTAAAGCTGCTAAACATGCTGCAATTAATAAACCTTTAAACCTGAGTTTCTTTTGAGGCTTTTTCTTTTTGTCAAGCAACATATAAATTTGTTTCTTGCCGTTTTCAAGTTCCTCATCAGATAACTCTATACCGTTTTCTAATTCCATGAGATAATCGACGCACTCATCAATGAGGTCTACATCTTGTTCTGAAATCGGTTTTGAGGATTCAATTTCTATAATTGCTCTTAACTTTTCTATGAGAGCCTGGTTCGACTCGTCATTGTTAATGCGTTCGATTGACATGGTTTATTCATCTCCTTTCTTTATTGTGGTTTTATAATCTTTTAACCTCCCTTCATATACATATATAAAGAAATGTTAAAAGATTTCATTAATTTATATTAAAAACATAAAACAAAAATCGAAAATAGTTTTTATAATTGCTCTAATCTTGTTTCTAAGTCTGAACGTTTGAACACTTACGGTTATTTCACTTATATCCTTATCTTGTGCTATTTCTGAGTATTTTTTCTTTTTTACATAAGCATCATAATATAGTTTATGTTCATTTGGTGTTAAGGAATCAAGAATTTTCTGTTTCTCTTCCTCAATTCTTTGGTCATCATATAAGTATTGAGAAAGTGAGTCTTCTATTGTATAATTGCGGTCTTGTTCAAGCAGCAATCGTCTATCCAAATCATCAAAAGATACATTTTGACTTTTTGAAAATTTATTATGTCGGTGTTGTTTTATTTTTATTAAAGCTACAGAATAAAGCCAGGCTTTAATATTCTCATCTTGAAGTGTAGATGCATTTTGAATGAAATATATAAAGATTTCTTGGGTTATATCTTTAGCATCTTCCGCATCTTGCACAAAAGAAAAACAGTAGCGATATACGTCTCCATAATACAAATCGCATATTTCTTCTATACGCTTTTCGCTTATCAACGCATATCACCACCTTTCTAATTAATTCAAAATCATTATTTATTTAAAAATGTGTCAACAACAGCTTCGGCTACATTTAAAACTGCTTTTTGTTCTGTAACAGTCAGTTGGTTAAACTTTTTAACAAAGTCATCAGAAAAAATACTCTTGTCAGTTAATTCCGGTTTTAGGAACAAATCATCGAGAGAAAATTCTAAAACTTGAGCAAGTTCGAACAATTTGTCCCTACTAGGAGCTTTTTTTCCTCGCTCATATTGCCCGATCATACCGACTGCAACATTGATGATTTCTGCTAGCTCAGCTTGGGTAAGGCGCTTTTTTATTCTATGATTTTTTATATATTGTCCTAATAGTTTTTTATCCAAAACAAGCTTACCCCCCAAACATAATTACTACATATTATATAAAAAATAATGAAAGCATAAAACAAACCACAGGGTTATGTTACCATTCCAACGGGTTGCTTTATGCATAAAAAAACAATATTTTTAATTTTGAGCAATAATTTTAGTCGAGTATACAAATATTTTTTTTGGAAATTTTTGAAATTTTTTGCTGTTTTTAGCTATATGTATATATAAGGATTTTTGTTTTTTGAATATATCTTATTTGTATTATACAAAATAAGAACTGGTGGTTTGTGCAAAAGGTAGAAGCTTGAAAAAATTTTTAATTTTTTGCGTAACATTTTGCGATTTTTGTCATTTATATATAGATGCAAATTTCTATATTTTAAATGAGGAAGGTTTATTATGAAATTAAAAGTAGTTGATAACTCATCTGAAAAACATGAAATAAAAAATAAGTTTATTAAGATTATGCAACAAAACAACTTATCATATGAATTGATTGAGTGTCAGGATTGCGACAAAATTTGTGTTGACTTTAACAATGAAGATAAATCCAGCAAAAAAGAATGCTACAATTCAGCAGTTATTGTGCAAACGAGAAACAAGGATATCTGTAAGATTCATCCAGATGAGATTCTTTACATAGCAATTGAAGATAGAAAATCAGTCCTTTATCTTATTAGCGAAAGGCTTGAAACAAACTATTTGCTAGACTACTGGAAAGATATTCTTAATCCCAAATTTTTTGCTCAACCACATCATAGTTTTATTGTAAATCTAAAATATGTTAATAGAATTACAAAAGAATTTGTAAGTTTGAAATGTGGTGATGTAGAATATTTAGTTTACACTTCTTATCGAAAAATTGGCGCATTTAAAAAAGCTTTTTTAGAGTTTAATGAGTAGAAAAGAATCTTATGATATTGCGTTTTTGCAGAAAACAAATACATTTTTGCTGAAAATTTATACGTTTTTGTAAATGCTATTGAAAGCTTAAATCATATATTTAAAAATAATATATATTAATTACACTAAAATATATAAAATGAGTTCTTGGAAAGAAGGAGATTCCGATGGGTTTGTTATAATCTTCAAATCTATTTATCAGTTTAGGAGGGAATTTTAATGAACTTTAAAAATGTCATATCTATATTTTTGATTTTTATTTTGACCTTTGGAATATGTTTAACTGCTTTTGCAACGGATGATATTTCTGATGGTTACATGCCTATATATACAGCAAAAGATTTTAACAACATACGAAATAATCTTTCGGGCAAATACATTCTTATGAACGATATTGATTTATCATCATATGAAAAATGGGAGCCGATTGGTACAGAGTTGTCTGCATTCAAAGGTGAGGTAGATGGAAATAACAAGTCTATTAATGGTTTATGTGTTTCGGATGTTATCGAATCGACTAATAGGGTATCCGCAGGACTTTTTGCGTTTTTAAGTGGTGCTACAATAAAAGATCTTAATGTTATTGATGCTGATATTGAAATTCAAAAAGAAACCGACCATTTTTATTCTGTTGGCGTTATATCGGGCAATTCCAAATACTCAGTATTTGAGAACTGTAAAGTGTCTGGCAATGTTATTGCAGAAGTTAACGGAACCTGCTCTGCCGGTGGCATAACAGGAGAAATCACTACAGATTCCGCTATTAACAATTGTAAAAATACTGCTGATATAAAGGTAAACGGAAAATCTGAACTTTATGTTGGCGGCATTGTCGGCTCTGCGAGTTCTCCCATAACTCTTTGCCATAATGCCGGAAATATTTCTGCTAACAATTCAAAATCACAAAAGAAAGAATTTGACAGTATTTGCATTGGCGGTATTTGCGGTAATATGTTCTTGGAAGAAATCCGTAACTGTTATAACACAGGAAATATAGTTGTTGATTGCATGTCCGATTATTCCTGTGTCGGTGGAATTGGCGGCAGCACATTCTCGGTATCTGATTGCTATAGCGTCGGTAACATAATATATAGTAATCAGCCTGTTACTGAAAGCACGGGAGGAATTTCCGGAAAAGTAGTTTACTTTTTTAATGGTTTAGGAATGTCCGCAAACAAAGAATCATTTATTACAAATTGCTATTGTTTAGATAATAGCTCAAAAGTGGTAGGAAATATCGTTTCTGAACAAGTCACTAATGTTAGTGTTCTTTCGGAAGAAGATATGAAAAAACAGTCAAGTTATATCGGATTTGATTTTGAGAACATATGGAAAATGGGAGAAAACGGTTATCCGGTATTCGGAAAATCTGACACATCGGTTAAACCAACCTATAACATTATTGATGCTGAAATAATTTATGTTCCTTTGAAAAACAGAATTGTTTTTAGCTTTGGTTCACCGGCATTGCCTGATGGTATTGTTGTAAAGCTCACATATAATGACGGTACAGTAAAAACAGCAACAATAAAAGGAAGTGACGAAGGCTATTTTGCCAATGAAGAAAGAGTAATAGGAAGTGTTAGAGCTTCTGTTGTTGAATACGGATTATTAACTGATTATCTGTTTTTCAATGACGGTCAAATTAAAATTGAATACGGGTATTTGGTTATTCCTCCGATCCTCACAATTATAAAAAATCTAATTGTAAGATAGTTTCATTTTACGATTGAAAATTAAGTGAAAGGAATTAGCTATTATGAAATGTTGTTTAAAAGATAAAATGTTTAAGTCTGTTTCAATTTTGCTTTGTTTTATTCTTGCTTTTGGTAGCTTTTCCGGTTTTGCTTATGCTGCCGATGATGATTATGAACTTTCACAAGAAGCGTTTTATGATGAGCTTGCAATAATGATGGATGCAAGTGATAACTATGATTCAACCATTAAAGTTGAAAGCACTGAAAATGGAGAAACTGTCGTAGAAGACAAGATTTCGACAAACCGATTAATTGTTTCAACAGATTCCAACCGAGATCTTTCAAGAAATTATGGCGCAATTTCAAAGATTGAGGGATACAACAATTGGCATATTTTTCAGTACAGAACATATGAAGATGCATCTTTAGCATATGAAGCATTTTCGCAAGATGATGGTGTTAATTTTGTTGAATTTGATGAGTTAATCAAATTTGATGATCTCGAAATCGAACCTGCGGACAGTGGCAATTATGAAGCTCTTTCTTGGGGAGCAAGCTATGTTCAATCTATAACCGCAAATGAGGCGATTTTAAGTTCTGGAATGGAACTGCCGGAAGTGGTGGTAGCGGTTATTGACTCTGGTGTTGATAGTACACATGTTTTTTTCAATAAAGATGTTTCAAATCCTCGTATTCTCAGAGGTAACAGAAGTAATGATAATATGCCGCATGAAGATCACGGAACACATGTGGCTGGTATAGTTGTTGATAACACTTTGCCGAACGTAAAAATTAAATCATACAATTTCTTTTATTATCAGAACGAAGTGGTTGGTGGTACAACTGTAACTCTCGCCACAGAAATACATTCTGCCGTTGAGGATGAAGTTGATGTAATCAATATGAGTTTGGGTGGTTGGTCGATTTTTGTGAAAAGCGACACTATTGTAAATGAAATATCAAATGCTGTTGAAAACAACATTCCTGTTGTGGTTGCAGCTGGTAATGAGTTTACAAACGCATCATTGGTTTTTCCTGCTAACGATTCGAATGTTATAACAGTTGCGGCTGTTTCGGAAAATGATATACCTGCCATTTTTTCGAATTTTGGCGACTGTGTTGACATCGCAGCTCCCGGAGTCGATATTAACAGCACCATGCCTAGCAATGCATATAGCAACGATAATTATGCATTAATGGATGGAACATCTATGGCCGCTCCATTTGTGTCAGCAGCTGTTGCTATGATGAAAACAATATATCCTAATCTAACACCTGTTGAAATCAAAGAGAAACTTATTGCATCTGCAAGAGTTCCCAAAAGTTGGACAGGTAGATATGGAAAGGGCATTCTCAATTTTGAGAATATTATCAAAAACGACAGACTTGCATACCCGACAATTAATTTGAGCAAAGACGGCGCAACAATAAGTTCTGCGGTTTCTGATGCAACTGTTTATTATACTACCGATGGAACAGCTCCCATAATAGGAGAATCAAAAATCTATTCGTCTGAGATAATTGATACTTCAAACATAAAAAGTATAAGAGCCATTGCATATAAAGAAGGTTATTTACCTAGTTATGCCGTTACTAAGCACATGAAATTTACCGTTAATGATTGTTTTGTAAGATATAAAGGAACCACTGAGTTACCTTATATTCCTGATAGCAAAATTATAAGATGTTACTCATCAAATCCTGATGTAGTAACAGTAGACTACAACGGAAATATATCAGGTATAACTATCGGCGAGGCAACAGTAACCGTGTATTATGAGAACAATCAGGTGGGTACTTATAACATTTCTGTTGAGTATACTTGGTGGCAGTGGTTAATACGCATATTTTTGTTAGGAATCTTTTGGTATTAATTTATGCCTAACACAGTGAATTTATATAAATAAACTTTTTGCATTTTTCGTTAATGTAGGAACGGTTGTTTCGGCAACCGTTCCTAAAAAACAAATATAACTGCAAAAATAGTTGAAAAGTAGCGATTAATTAATTTAATTAACTCATAATGGTGATTATATGGATTTATTTAAAAATATAATTATAGTGTTGATAACATTTTTATTGTGTATTGCATATGTGATATTTGTTATGAAAACACAAAAAATCAAAGAAAAAAGAAAAGCGGTTGTGCTTCTGATTGGATTGTTAATCGAAATCTCATTGGGTATTTGTGTTGGTTATTTCATAAATATTGAAGATCCTCCTCAGCCGCCAAAAGAAAGTATTACAGATGTTTCGGTTGAATCAAATAACGGGATAAATATTGAAATAATTAATAACAATAATAATTATAATAACAATGAGAATTATCCGGAGCAAACCTCTTCAGGCATTTCTTTGTATGAATCAAAACCATATGAGTCTACACTTGTTCAGACTACAATAGAACAAACCACAAAAAAGCCAACAATATTTCTTTCTTTTGAAGCTTTTCCTTATTCGCTAACGGATAACAACGGTGATTTTAGAGCATATACATCTTTTGAAGCAAAAAAGGTTACTCTTTACTGTGAAGTGGATGGGGTTCCTTATGGAGAGTTTGATATGAAGACTGATGATTTGCATAATTGGACGTATGACGCTTGCTTTTTCGAACCAAACACTTATGTGCTTACTGCAGTAGCGGAAGAAGCTTCTGGGAATGTTTATTCAAATTCGGTTACGGTTAATTATCCATTTGTATAAAATAACTGATAACTAATAATTATTGTTGCATTTTTTAGGAGGACATTATTACAATGATTACTATCAATGAATTTAAAAAGAAATTTCAGAAATTAAAAGGAAGCACTATTGCTATTGTTTATATTTTTGAAAATGACAACTCATCAGGATTTAATCACTTTTTCATATGGAAAGGGCAGGTTTTAACTCGTTGGATAAACGCAGTTTATGAAATTGATTGTATACCATTAATTATTGATGTAAGAGAATTTGTAAATAAAGCAATGAGTAAAACCTTGCCTCATATTGATTATGTTTTAAACCTGAATTCTGGCACAACGGAACTTTCGTCAATGGCTTTAGTGCCATCGGCATGTAGTTCCATTAATGTTCCTTGTATACCGTGTAATGCGGTAGCGATTGTGACAGGAGAAGATAAGCGACTTTCAAATTACATCGCAGAATCAATAGGATTAAATGTACCTCAAGAACTAGACGAATCAGCAACTGTTGACAAGCTATTCAGACCAATAAACCTTGGTAATAGCATGGGAGTAAGTAAAGAAAAAAACAATAATTTTTCAAATGGCATTTGGCAGGAATTCATAATAGGATATGATATCACTACTCCAGTTGTATATAATCCTATTTCTAAACAAATGGAATTTTTACCTACTGTAATGTTCTTGCCAAATGAACAAGATAACAACTGGTTTTATGGAGAAAAAGAAAAACTTTCAAGAAGTGGATATACAATGAAAACTGTAACAATTGATGACACTATAAAAAAATGTTATTTATCCTTGCTAGATTCATTATCAATAAAAACATTTTGTAGAATCGACTCAAGAGTACATTCAACAAAAAATGGATATTATCATAACCCTAATAATAACAGTGTTGCTTTTGACGACAACTATTTTGTTGAAATTAATGTTATGCCAACAATTAGAGAAAATAATAGTTTCTTGTTTTCATATAATTCAATCAACGAATCAAGTTCTTTGTATTCATATTTGAAGACACTTAACGAAATGATAGCTGAACCCAACATCAATAATTTCTTATTGACTAGTTCCTTACTTTCTTTAAGTTAAAACCACATACTAAATGAACAAGGATTGTATCCCGTTCGTCTAATAAAATCCTCCCTGATTCCTTGTGCAGGAATTATTTTGTTGGAAATACATAGTTTTTCTAACACGGTAAGTTTATGATGCTTTTTTTCTAACATTCCGATTTGTAGTAATAACTGTCCGGAACCTAACGGATTTGTATTTAAAGATTTTTGTACCAAATCAATTACAGGAAAAGAATTTATTAAATGCATTCCAAAATCAAAATTTTGATTTAAAGCAATCGCAACAATATTTAATATATATCGTGCGGACAAAAATGGAAGATTTAACAATTCATTGTTGTTTAGTATTTTTTCTAAGTTTCTCAATAATGTTTGTTCTTCAACCTCATAATAACAACATGCTTTAGCTACTAATTTGTTGCTTGAAATTGCTGCGTTTTGTACGCAGCGTTCTGGTTGCAACGCATACTTTTCAGCTATATTAAATGTATCTATCGCTTCTTCGTAGTATCCTTTTGTCATTAAGGCTGCTCCAGTGTTATTATGAATATGCGATAATCCAACTAATCCTGGCACTTTATTCAACGCATCATTTTGCAATTCAAAAAAATCATTAATAGACAAGTTGTTAGTATAAAACTGCCTAACAATCATATTGTTTTTGCAACAAATAGCATGATCTATCATTCCGTTATCACTAAAAATTTCTCGTGCATAATCCATTAGCTGTATTTGTTCGTCTAACGAATATTCTGTAAAGAAACTTGCGTTGCGATAAACATGTGCAAGTAGAATCTTATTGTTAAGTTCTTTCGCAATGGAAAGCGCATCTTGCATATCTTTATAACCACCATCGTTGCAAAACACTCTAAATAATTTCAACATGCATTCAAAAGCCAATAGTATTTTGTGATTATTATTAGAAGATGCACAGGTGTTTTTTATATTAAATATATCTTTATTTAAATCGTTTCTAACCAAAGTTTTATCACTGTATAAAATTTTTGAACGAATTCTTAAAATTTCAGGTCCATAAACTCTCACTAAAGAATTTCCTGCCCATTCTTCGTTATAGAGCACATCAGATTTTGTTCTCGAGCAAGTGCTTAAACAACTTTTTGAAAATGCATCCAAAAAACCATCGGGATTTTCTGCTCCGCAGTTTATAATTTTGCAAACCACACTATTTTCTACACTGTAAATTAAATTTAAATTTGTGTTATGTGGACATCCCGAAAGTAAATTTTTGGCACGACTTAAATTTTCATCTTTAAGAATTACAATTATTCTTGGTCTAACGATATCTTTATTTAACGAAACTAATTGGTTAATATATTGAGGAAGAATTTCGCCTTCTTCTAATATAATAGGGTCCAAATGTTTTTGTTCATTAGCTTGATGCTCAAGGATTCCAAACAGTTTACTAAAACTTGATATTAATTTCGGTACAATTAGATAACTTTTTGATTCGAAACACAATGATACCAATTCAGCTGCATTGGGAATATTCTCACCAAGCGATAATAATATTTTTGAAATTGCAGATTTAATCTTTTCATTTGTATTTATGTAGTTCTTTTCGTTTTTATATTGACGTATATACTCAGAACATTCATGATTTGAAAAGTTTTTAGTTATAACGTGGATCGTAATATTATTATCAATATTTTTGAAAATACGGCTTACATCTATATCCATTTTTACCTTCCATACAATATGTTTTCTTGTTGTGTTTTAAACAATAATTATTAGTTATCAATCAAAAAACATCTATGGATAAGTCCATAGATGTTGAGTCAAACTTTTTATTTAAAGAGGTTGGGATTGCATATTGATAAAGTTGAAAGGAAAAAATAGTATATCAAATTAACAAATAAACTATGAAAGAATGTAATAAATGATTTGCGATAAAATCACCTACAAAGGTCATGTGATATTAACTATCTACCATCAAAATATTGACGATAATGTTCTTAACAGACAACTAACAAGAACAGAAAAAATCGGAAAATACAAGCTAACTTTTACCGAAACTTTTGTGCAAGATATAAAAAACGAAGATCTTCTCAACTACACCGTTAAGGAAGAGGGGCTACTTGAACCAAGTTTACCTCAAAATCCTTATGGTTGTGAAGCGTGTGCATACATGGTTCACTATATTTTTGCTAATAAGCCTAAGAGTATTTTTTATGATGAAGAAAAACTTTGTTCTTTAAAAATTTCTGTTGATGAATTTTTAGCCATTTGTAAGTTCATCAAAAAATATACAGGTATTGATATAAAAGAAAAACCCATGGTTTTAGGAGATATCTTTATATTTAAATGTTATGAATGCAATTATAAATGCAATCAAAATAACAGCATAGTTTTAGGCGGTTTACCAAATGACTCTACGATCATTATGCACTTCAGGAATGATGGTCTTATAGTTTCAAGTAAAATAATAAAAATTGATTCTGCTACAAAAGAATTAGTTATATCCTCTGATAAATCTTGGGATAGTCATGACATTGAAATAGTCATTGGGGACAAAACGGTCTACTCGCAAAAAAATATATCATATATCAGGTGCGTTTCTTTAAATGTGAGTACGAGAAGTATTGATAATTCAATAAAATTAGAAAAGATCGGAACAATGCATACCACGACCAAAGAACATTTGGTTGAAACCTCTCATATAGGTGAACCTATTAATGAATTTATAAAAAAGCAAAACAAATCTTCACAAACAATCAAAAACTTGATTGAACGAGAACATCCTGATGACCAAGTGCTTTTTATTAAACCAAATGAGTTTTCAATAGCTAAAGATTTAATTGTTCCTACAATAGAGTCAGCAAAGGATGAGTTGTGGATATTTGATTCATATTTAACAGAAAATGATGCTATTGATAAAACAATAGATTGGTTAAGAATAATTTCTATATGTTGTGTCGATTCATCAAATTTTGTTTTTTACTATAATCACAATAAAATCTCAAATTTAACTATGAATGATTTTTTATATAAAATAAAAAATGACAATGAAATAAAAAAAGTTTTGGCAAGCAAAAAAAGATTAGGTATGCATTTTTATCAAGTGGCATCACCAATTCACGATAGATTTGTACTTGTGAAAAACGGAGATGAATTTCACGGCTTGTCAATTGGTACCTCTTTTAATTCACTTGAAAGAAACCATTATTGCATTCACAAGTTAAGTCATGCTGCTTCTAAAAAGATATTTCTAGAGTTAACCGAATGGATAGATAACGGAAATTTAGTTTTAAAAAAGGAGATATAGTGTTGCTGAATGAAAACACAATAGACAAACTAAGATTAGTAATTGATAATTACTTAAATAATAAGATTAGACACGATATCGTAAAAAAAAGAATTAATGGTATTCTTCACAATAAGACTAATTCAAATGTTTTTAAAGAACTCCACGATTATATAAACACTCCAATAACTAATAGCACAAAGAATAAAATATCCGGAAACAAGAAGAATAAGGCTATTGTTATTGTTGTTCTTGCTTTGCTGAAAAGAAATCTAGATTGTCACAAAGAATTGAGAGCATTAATTCAACAATATAATTTTTCTAATTGTTTATATGGTGGATTATGTGTGTTACTATCAGGTAAATCAGGATTTATATCTATAAATATTGATTGGAATGATAATAGATTTAAAAACAAATACGAATTTGTACAAAGAACATTTGACTTCGATTATTGGCAATATTCAGAAATTTTTTATGCCAGTAAAATATTATTCTTCATCAGCAACAAGGCTTTTGAACAGTTGGTATTAAAAGATAAAACGTTACTTTTAATGCTAGGTATGGCAACATATCACTTGGACATACAACCCTCTGATATGTTAATTGAAGATTTGATACTTAGTAATGATGAATTAAAGCAAAATGTTGGACTTGATTTTATGACACGCAATATCTCTGCTTGCCTTTCTAACATTGAATACATTACAAATTGTCAAAACCGTGGTCATATAACAGAAAGAAATTTAAACGAAGAAAATAAGCGCTTGGAACAAGATGTTCAAAAGTGTTTGACACTTCTTGATAAGTGCTCAGCAGATGTTCAAGCAAAATTGCTTTTTAATTATTATCTGATTAACCAAACATTTAATCTTTGTAACTTTGCTCAAAGATTAATGTCTTCAAATGTTCAAGATGAATTTGTTAAGCTACTGCAGGATTATAGTAGAATACGAGATCTAAGACAAATTTGTTTCTTTTATGACTTGATTATAAAGACTTTTTCTCAAGAAAAAAACAAAAAACACACTCAAAAAGGTGAATATCATCTTGCAATTTTAAACCTTCTTATTGCTTTCATTCGCGAAAGAAAGATTTATGCATGGGATGAAACAAATCAAATATTTCTAAAATGTATCATTGAACAGCTTCCCTCAAAGCATGTTCTTGTTCTCAAAGACTTTTTAGTTAAAGAAAAGAGAGGACTTATGTGCAAAAAAATTGATAGACTGGTAAGATTTGAAATATATTTAAAGGATAAGCGGCAAGATGAAATTGTAGAAAGCATTCTAAAAATAATAAAATCAAACGATAATATTTAATTATCAACATAAAGGAGAATTAAAATTGCGGGGCAAACTCATTATCTTGTTCGGTATAGATGGAAGTGGGAAATCTACAATATTAGAAATGTTAAAAAACAGTAACTTGAAAAACACTGTGTATACATCTTGTTTGAAAAATGCATTGTTTGAAGAAGAATTATACAAAGCGGAAAAAGAATTGCATTTTTCTCACGATGATATTTTTTCGCACGAATTTAAACACGTATTACATATCGGAAGCGTAATCTATAATATGTTTAACAAGATTTTGCCTCTTCTTAATAGTGGCAAGAATGTAATTCTTGACAGATACACTATTTGCGTAAATTTATTTACAGATCTATTTCTTGGCTCTTCATTTGGATGTTTGTCAAATGCTTTGGAGTGTTTGCCAAATCCAGATTTTGGAATATATTTTGATGTTGATGTTGACACTGCGTTTCAAAGAATTGAAAGAAGAAACACTATTACCGGAACACCCTCTCATTATAGCGAAAGTAAAGAGTCTTTGTTAAGAAAAAAAGCGGGATACGAAGCTATGATTCCTAACGAGCCTTACCGTATAGAAAGAATAAATACAAATCAGGAAATAGACAAAGTATACTCTTCTATACTAGAAATTTTGAACCAAGAACTACTTTTCTGAATATAAAACAAACATTTAGTTGGATGAACTTTTTAAACTAAAAGTTTATTTTCCACCATTATATGTAGAATACTCCAAACAGTTATTTATAAAAAGTTGCGATGTGATTCTTGTTGTTTTGGGGTTTTAAAAACAAGAATATAAGAACCACATGTTTAAGAAAGAGGATCAATATGTCTGATTTTTCAAAAAAAGTATTTATTTGTTTTGCGGCTAAAGACCGATATGAAATAGTTCAACCTATTGTTCATCATCTAAAAAATTATGGCGTTGATATTTGGTACGATAGATATGAAATGGTTATGGGAGATGATCGATTTTTAAGAAATATAGAGGAAGGTGCCGGTAAGTGCAAATATGCATTAGTTGTTTTATCTACAAATACAATTAATTCTGTATGTGCAACTGAAGAAATCAAAAAATTGGAATTAAGATATCTTGAAGATGATGTCGTTGTTTTCCCTGTGTTATATGAATTGAAACCATGCAATATTCCATGTGAATTTGAATGGATTCGTAATTTGATTTTCAAAGAAGTTGACCGTACAACAGGTACTTTGGAAATATGTAATCACATTGCGTGTAAAATAACACAGGATATTCTGAGTTCTTGTAAATATAAAACAATACCTGAAATTATCAATGCTGATTTGCCACTTTTGAAACCAATAAAATCTTTGCTCACAAAATACGCTCAGATAGACAATTCAAATCTTAACAGTAGAGTTGCTTTGCTTTATGCTACATATACAGTTATAACATCTAATGATCCTTTGCTTGATTTGCTTTGCCAAATACCTAAAAAATCGTTTGAGTGGTTATTTACCGAAACCTTGCTTAATCTTACTATAGATTATAGAGAGATATGGCTATTAGAGAATTCGATATGTATATTAATTGACTCTTATATTACATCTTGTATTGAATCCAAAATGTAGACAATTATTTTCGCCAATTCTTCTGTGTTACAATTTGATGTAAGTCTATCTATGCTTTTTTCTAAATAAGGATACTTTGTTATATTATTTTTCATTTCTTTCCATATTAGTTCAGACCTCATTCCGGGATATGATATTGGAATAATTGTTTTTTGTTTTTTCAATGCTATTTCAAATTCTTCCTTAACTCCACTAAGAGGATTAGGGGAATCTTTATTGTAATCTCCAAAGACAAATATTACTGAACCGCATTCAGAAATAACTTCTTCACGCAGCCTCTTTTTTTCTCCCAATGATGCTTCTCCCAAACCAACAAAGGGTCTAGTGATAATATACTTTTCTTTGTCTTTGATTCCTTTTTTCGCAAGATATTCATTTGCGTAACCAATGATATGTGTTCCAAAATGTCTTCCAATACCATTGATAATTCGATAATCATTAGCTAGAAGATGAGATGTAATACTACGAGACAAATTATGAGAATATTCTTCAATGTTTTTATCAAATGAACGAAAAGCACCAGAAATAAAAACTCTTTTGTTACGTATTCTCATATTCAGTTCGCTTAATACAAAGAGAATATCAGAGTAATCATCTACAAGAAGAACACGAATGTGGTATCTGCGTTCCAAATCATCTATAAAATGATAGAAATACGGATTGTTTTTGTCTTTTTTCATTATTGTATAGTGATACGGAGCTGCTTCACCTAAATACTTTGTAATTTCGCTTAAACAGTCCATAACCAAATAGTCTGTAAAACTGTATCCAATAAATAAAAAAGTACTTGAAATCAACTCTCTTTTAAAAAACATTAGCATCATTCGATGACTGGTTGAATACTCTTCATAGTCTTTTTGGGTAACAATTATACCGTCAGGATTTGAGATATCTCCGTTCATTTTATATATATTGATTCGTTTGTTAAGCTCAACGCCAGACAAATCCGAATCTCTAAACACTTTATTAGTTAAAACATTACGGTTTTTATAGTTTAATTCCAACACATTATCAAAATTTGTTGTCCATATGTTTGTGAAGCCAACATCAATCAGTTCATTTATTAAAGGACTGTGAAAATCGTTTTTATTAATGATTTCATTAATTCGTTTTCTGAGTTCTGCCAGTCCAAATTTATTTGAATAATATTGGGCGATTTTGTAGTAATCAGTTACATTATCCAATGATGTGCCAAGTTCTTTTACGAGAGGCTTAAACAGGTCATGCCAAGAAGGGTATCCGGCATTGGCTGAAGCTCCTGCACCCACAAAAAGTGATATTCGTTCGTCAAGTGCTTGACGTGTAAATTGATTAAGAAATTCCTCTCTGTTTAACGGCATTGTTGGTTTCCCTTTCTTTATTTTTTACTATATGAAGCAAAATTTTTATATATTGATAATTAAATATTATCAACACAAAAAATAGCCGCCAAAATGATGGCAGCTATAGGAATCAGATGTTAATATGTATTTTGTTTCTAGGGTGTTTTTTGGATAGTATTTTCTTCTGAGCCGATAGACTTATATGAGTATAAATCTGGGTTGTTTGTATTGAACTATGTCCAAGAAGTTCTTGTATATATCTGATATCAACATCTTCCTCGGTAAGCATAGTGGCTACGGTGTGTCTGAACATATGCGGTGTAATATGGATTTCAATACCGGTTTTGTTGACATATTTATTTATAATACAGCGAACAGATTGTTCTTGAAGTTTTCGTCCTCTGTTGTTTATAAAGAAATATCCTGTTTCATCTATACTTTTTGAAAAGTTGTTTTTATAAAGCCTTAAAGCTTTTAAAACACTTGGATTAGTTATTTGAATATATCTTTCTCGATTTCCTTTACCGTTTACTTTAATTAGTTTCTGTTTTATATCAACATCGTAGCTTTTCAAGGAACACAGTTCTCCCACTCTAACGCCGGATGCAAACAGTAATTCAAACACGGCAATATCTCTTGATATATTCTTTCTTTGATATTCATTAATTGAATTTGAATTAAAAGAAGTATAGGCATAGTTTAGGATTCTTGAAAGCACACTTGATGGAAATGTTCTGGGAAGAATCAGAGCTTCTTTCCTTTTGTAGTTTATTTTGTGAAAAGGATCATACTCAATAATTTCTTCTGTTTCTAAGTAATGAAAGAATGCTTTTAAACTGGCTATTTTTCTTTTAGCAGTTCGTGGTTTGTAGGTTTTATAAGCAAAACTGATAAAGTTCAATATTACCGGTTTGTTGCACCATTCATAATCATTGCCGTGCCAATTTCTGAATTGTTTTAAATCGGTTTGGTATGCAGCTTTGGTTTTTTCTGAAACACCTTTCATACATTCACAGAAATCAATATATCCTTTGATTTGTTTTGACAGATTAACCATTAATATCTACTCCTTACTGTTTTATGGGTATACTTATGTTAATCATATCAGAAATTTCAGAGAATAGACAGATTTCAAACCAATCAAATAAATAGTATTGCGATTTTAAAAGTCAGCGATAGACGACTTCTTGTGCGGAAGGGTGTCTGTTGTTGGCTTTTTTTCTTTTTGAGAAATGTAAACAATATATGAACAAGATGTTAACTTTTTAGCAATTGTTGAAAAGTTTGCAACTAATAAAGTTTATGTTTCTTTTACAGAATCCAGGAGAGGAGGTGTATGGCTATTTCGAATTCATCAAAACGACAAGAGAAGATCCTTGAGATTTTAAGCATTCGGCGTTTTGATACGATTGCTAATCTGGCTGATGAGTTTGGAGTTAGTCGATACACCATAATGAGAGATATTAGAATCTTGATTGAATACTCTCCTATTTATACTGTGAGAGGTCCGGCTGGCGGTGTTTATTTTGAAAAAAATTGTTTTCACGCAAAAAGTGAATATGCAGCAAATAGATATTTGTCGGACAAGCAAGAGAAAACCATTCGAGATATAATTGAAGGTTTACCTCCTAATATTTCGGAATTACATAGTATATTAATTGATTTTGCTAGACCTAAATAGATATCTGCTTTCTCCTCCATTGAACATGAAAAAGAAGTTCTTTTCATCTCAACCCAAAGGAGAAATGATATAATTTTTATCTTTTTAGCAGGTAACAGTTTAATTCCTGCTAACTAGATTTTTTGAACATTGACAATAAAATAAAAAATTATTCTTGCAACAAATTCAAGAGATGAGCCTTTTTGAAAGATACGCCATGACCGTTAGCGAGCGAGAAATATCTTATTCAAAAGAATCAATTTGCAACTGATTAGGCGATGATATCCTTGGATAGAAAACTCTCCATCGGCTGTATTTCGAGCGTGATAACAACCGTCGCAAGATACAGGGTGCGTGACCTCGTAAGTAAATCGGGGGTGTAAAACGAGTGCAGAAGCAAAACTGCAGCATGAATAATTAGAACAAAGGCAGAAAAATATGTCAGCATTATTGGGACATATTTTTGTGCTTTTGTTCTATACAATACGATTACTTATGTGGAGTGATTTTATGAACAGTTTGTTGGATAAACAACTTTTAAATAATTCATCGATAGCATGTTCAGATGTGATGAGTGTTGAAGAAATGTGTTCTTTTTTGAAGATTAGTAAAAAAACTGGGTATAAGCTTTTAAAAAAAGAAAAAATAAAGAGCATAAGAATTGGCAGAATATATAGAATTTCTAAAATTCATATTTATGCTTATTTAAATTGCAATATGTGACATCGTTGTGTTTTGTTTTAAAACCTACTATAATGGTTACATAAACATTCAATAACAATGTGCTACATAAAAGGAGGTTAAACAGATTGGTAGCAGGACATCTTTCTGAAAAGAAAGGTTATTATTATGCGGTTATCAGTTTTAACGATAACCAAGGAAAACGAAAGACAAAATGGTATTCAACTGGTCTTCCTGTGAAAGGTAATAAAAAGAAAGCAGAAGCAATGCTTACTGACATCAGGTGTAATTTCAAAATTCCCAAAGGGAACGAGTTGAATGATGATATGCTTTTTTCGGATTACCTTGAAGTATGGCTTACAATTGTAAAATCTACTGTAGCAGTTACAACATATTCATCATATTGCAGTATGGTAAGAAATATTATTGCACCATTCTTCAGAGAAAAAAATATCACATTGCAGGATCTTAAAGCTAAGGATATTCAAGAGTTTTATTTGCAACAACTTGATCGAGTGAAAGCAACGTCGGTAATTCATTACCATGCTAATATTCACAAGGCGTTGAAATATGCTGTAAAAATTGACCTGATAGATTCAAATCCTGCCGATAAAGTTGAACGCCCCAAAAAAGAAAAATTTGTAGCAAATTACTACAAATCGGAAGATATTAATAAGCTTCTTGAAGTTTCAAAAGGTACACATCTTGAAATTCCGGTGTTGCTTGCAGCATTTTATGGATTGAGAAGAAGTGAAGTTATCGGACTAAAATGGGATGCGATTGATTTTGAAAACAACACCATTGTCATAAAACACACAGTAACGAAAGCTATCATAGACGGTAAACGAGAAACAATTATATCTGACACAACAAAAACCAAGTCAAGCAGAAGAAGTTTGCCGCTTGTTGATTTCGTAAAACAAAGACTTTTATTGTTACAGCAGGAGCAGGAAAGAAACAGATATCTTTGCGGAAGATGCTATAACAATGAATATGACGGCTATTTATGCGTGAATGAAATCGGTGATATAATTTCTCCTGATTATGTGTCAAAAGCGTTTAAACAGCTTCTGAGAAGGAATAACCTTAAAGAAATTCGTTTTCACGATTTGAGACACAGCTGTGCCAGTATGCTTCTTGCAAACGGTGTACCTATGAAACAGATTCAGGAATGGCTGGGTCATAGTGATTATTCAACAACTGCTAATTACTATGCACATCTTGATTTCAGTTCAAAATTATTGTCTGCGGATGCGATGCTTTCGGGCCTCGGCATTGAAAAAACAAAAAATTCAACATATTGAACTTAATAAAATGGAGAGAACTGCAGGAGAGAACTCAATAAAATGAGTGATTTTTCAAGGTTTTCTCAAAAAAATAAATCCCTCAAAAACCTAATGTTTTCAAGGGATTTGGTCTGGCGGAGAGTTAGGGATTCGAACCCTAGGTGAGTTTCCCCACACAGCATTTCGAGTGCTGCACCTTCGACCACTCGGACAACTCTCCGAATATTGAGTTTTTCAACTCAAATATTCTATCAAATTATATTTGCTTTGTCAATTGATTTTTAAAATTATTTTATTAATGCCCAAAGGGCGAGGTTGAAAGCCAGATATACAATATTCACGGCAGAGAAAACCGAAATATATTTACCTGCCGAAACATTCTCTTTGACAACATATTTAAATGAAATCAGACTTGCCATTGATGCAATAAGCGTGCCGAGTCCGCCGAGGTTGACTCCGATAAGCAGGTCGGCAACGTTTTTGGTGAATCCCGAAAGCAGAAGTGCTGCAGGTACGTTTGAAAAAATCTGGCTTGATGCAACGCCGACAAGCACCTCATTACCGCTGACAATTGAACGAAGAAAATCGCTTACGGGTACGATGTTTTTGAGGTTTCCTATGAATACAAATAAAAATGTAAATGTCAGAAGCAGGGAATAATCAACCTTCGCAAGGGTTTTGCGGTCAAAAATCACTATTGCAAGCAGTGAAACGGCGAGTGTTATTATATAATGTATGACTCTGAATACTGTCAGCAATGCGACAGCAAACAAAACGGCATAGATTACGCAGAGTTTTATGTTTATGTTATTCGTTTCGGTTTCAGCATTGAATTCAAGCTTTTCTTTTTTTACAAAAAATACGGAGATGACTGTCAGAATAAGCGAAAGAACGGCATAGGGAAGCAGGACTTTGAAAAAATCCGAGGTTTTCATTTCGAATGAGGAAAAAAGATATAGGTTTTGCGGATTCCCGATTGGTGTGAGCATACTTCCGAGATTTGCTGCAACGGTTTCAAGAGTCACGAGTGGAATCAGCAAACCGGTTTTGCCCGAAAGATTCAGTATTATAACCGAAAAGGGAACGAAGGTGATGAGCGCGACGTCGTTTGTGATTATCATTGACGAAAAGAAACACAGCAGGCTGAGTATCAGGCACAGGCTGCGCGAATCCGTCGCAAATCCCAGAAGCTTTGCCGCAAGCATTCTGAATATGCCGAGCTTATTGAAGCCTGCCATAACCGCCATAAGGCAGAAAAGCAAAGCGAGAGTGCGAAAATCTATGTAGTCAACGTATTCGGGATTGGGGCGGATAATGAAAGCTGAAATCGTTGCGAGAATGAATGAAATTATCAGGACAGCTTCGTTTTTGATAAAGTTTTTGACGGAGTTCATTTAATATTCTCCTTTTCTGAAATTAAAAATTGATGAAATATTGCTTTGTAATATGAAATAATCTTTTCTGATTATGAAATATTTTATCTTTGACAAAAGTGAGATAAAAAAATACTTGCAGGATTTATTTTATTAAAAACGGGGCTGTTGTTCACAGCCCCGTTTTTCTGGAGCTACTGGTCGGACTCGAACCGACGGCCTGCGCATTACGAATGCGCTGCTCTACCAACTGAGCCACAGTAGCATAATAAAATATCTGCCAATCATTATAAATGATAACATTAAAATTTGCAAGAGTTTTTTTGAGTTTTTTCCGTTACACTCCGGATATAAGGGCTCGGTCACAATTTGTCAACAAACATTTAATAGATTGGTTAATAAATATTATTAAAGAACACTTGATTTTATCCCCGAAATAAGCTATTCTATATATCAAGGAATTCATATTTCAAATTTTAATGCCCTTTCGGAGGAAAACATATTATGAAGAATACAGTGGCAATTATTCTTGTTTTCGCTTTGCTTCTCAGCTTTGCGGCGTGCCGCAAGATAGATACGGGAAGCATTGTTACGGAAAGCAAGGCTTACATTGTTGACGATGAAGGTGTAACGCGCGACATTTTCAGCGAAGGCTCCGATTATTATTACTATGATGAAGACGGCAATAAAAAACCGGTTAATTCAAATGATGTTGTTGTTGAAACCAATCAGTTTACAATGGTCGAAACGCATTCGCTTACTCCCGAGGCTCAGTCGTTCATCGATTCGTTCGGTGATGTTGATTCAATTGAAGATATGATGCAGGCGGATGTAACGGTGCCCGATCTTGATAACGGCGAGCTTATCCCCGAGGATTCCTTTAATGATATTGAAATTGAAGTTGATACAGACGGCAATCCCGTTCACGAGAATGTAGCACTCAGCTATAAAGATATTATATCAAGCAACACGTTTACTATGGAATCAAACATTCAGACCGTTGTAAACGGTGACAGGGTTGTTATGCCGCTGAGCATTATGCGTAACGGGAGCGACTATTATTTCGAAACCGCTCTTCCTCTCAAGGGAGGTATCGGCAGCACAAGAGTCAATATGCTTTTCCTTGACAATACGTGCTATATTATTATTCCGTCGATGAGAGCATATATAGGTATGCCTAAGGAAAGTGCAAACACAAGCGAAATGATTCCAAGCGATGCTTTTGATATTGAGAACATTGAAGGAACTTACATTTCGAGCGGCGAGGTTGTTTTTGACGGTCAGACTTATGTTTGCGACGTTTACGATACCGACGGCTCAACAACAAAGTATTATTACCTTGACGGTCAGCTCAAGAGAGTTGAAACCGTGAACGGTGAGGATTCAAGCATTACAGAGTTCAAAAAGCTTACAACGGATGTAAATAAGTCAAAGTTTGCGGTACCCAAGAATTATATTGATATGTCAACGGTTCTCGGTTCAAACTATATGTCAACGCTTACAAGCTGATAAATTATGATGAAATGTGCATTAATAACGGGAGCATCGGGCGGAATCGGAAGTGAAATTGCGCTTCGTCTTGCACGTGACGGCTTTGAAATTGCCGCTTGCTATAATTCTGATGAAAAAGGAATAAAAGAGCTTGAAGACAAGCTTTTGCAGACGGGAGTACGCTTCAGAATCTATAAAGCCGATGTATCGGATTTCAACACAATTAAAGAAGTTTTTGCAGACGCCACCGAATTTTTCGGCGGCGTTTCTGTGCTTGTCAATAATGCAGGAATTGCTCAGCAGAAGCTGTTCACGGACATAACCCAGGAGGATTTTGACAGAATAACTGCGGTCAATTTCAAGGGTGTGTTCAACTGCTGTCAGTGTGCCGTTCCGTTTATGGTGAATCAAAAAAGCGGAAAGATAATCAACATCTCTTCGATGTGGGGTGTTTGCGGCGCATCGTGCGAAGCCGTTTATTCCGCAACAAAGGCGGTGGTTATCGGACTTTCAAAAGCTCTTGCAAGAGAGCTTGCGCCAAGCAACATTCAGGTTAACTGCGTTGCACCAGGAGCGATTGACACAAAGATGAACGACAATCTCAGCGAAGAGGACAAACGCGAATTTGCTCAGGAAATTCCAATGGGCAGATTCGGCAAGGCGAGCGAGATTGCGGGGGTTGTTTCGTTTCTTGCGAGCGAGGATTCGAATTATGTCACCGCGCAGGTCATAACTGCTGACGGCGGATTGATTTAATGGTCATAATGCCGAAAATAGGTGCAGCTTTTTAGTTATAGTTTACAATTGATTTAGTGATATTAATATGGTAAAATAAATATTATTAATATAACTTGTTTGGAGGAAAAAACATGGCTAACTGTCCTAAATGCGGAAGAAAGCTTACAATATTTGATTGGAAGCCCAATTGCCCCGGCTGCGGAGTAAACCTTGTTTATTACGGAATGGAAGAAAGACTGCTCGATGAAGCCGATAAGGCCGAGGCTGAGCACGCCAGACTTCAAAAGAGAATCGACAGACTCAAGGCTGCTTTCATCGGCTCAAAGCTCACAATTGTCAGAATCGTTCTTTCGGTTCTTCCCATTGCGATGCTTTTACTCCCGCTTTGCAGCGTTACATACAGCGGTCCGTTTATTGAGCAGACAACGACAAACATCAATGCGATTGAAATTTACAATCTCATTTCATCGCTCGATTTTGACGCCCTCTTCACAATGCTCGGCTCATCGCTTCTCGGCACAAGCTTCATCGGCTATGCAGGCGCGCTTGTTTGCCTTCTTCTTTCGCTTGTGTTTGTTATTTTAAGCCTTCTCTTACTTACCATTGCTTGCGGTCCCAGAGGTAACGCAAGAAACATCACTCTTAACATAATCACAATTGTTCTTGCAGTTGCATCAATCGTTTTCTTCAACGTATTCTCAAGCAACATTTCCGCTGTTTTCCCTGAGTTTATCAGCGGTTCAATCGGATTCGGAATTTTCGCTTATATCGCAGCACTTGTTGCACTTTTCGTTATCAACCTTGTAATCGCAAATAAGGGCATCGACATTAAGTATAAGCAGTGCTTCGTTGGCGGTCTTCCCGCAGAAGAGTATTTTGAACTTGTTGAAAAAGGAACAGACAAAGCTGTTATCCGTGAAATGATGACAAAGGCACTTGACGCAAAAGAAGCTGAAAAGAAAGCCAAGGAAGAAGTTAACGCATAATTAAAAACCAACAACCCTATGTTTTCGGTCTGAAAACATAGGGTTGATTTTTTAATAATATTCTTCTTCGGTGGATTCATCTTCGGAATAATCCGAAGATCCTGTTTCGGATATATCCGGATTATCGTAAGTTTCGTCGGGATTATAATATTGCGGCTCGTCCTCGTGATAGTAATTCTGAGTGGTTTCCTCTTCGGGCTGGAAAGGTCTGAACGGGTCTCTGCCGTCATCGCCTATCCAGCTGAACGGATTTTTTCTTGTGGTTTCTTCCTCGTAGTAATAATGCGTTTCGTATTCCGCTGTTGTTTCATCTTCATATCCGCTGTAATCCTGCCTGCCGCTTGAATTGCCTCTTGCAAGCTCTATTGCGGAAATATGGGTCTGCGGATTGATTTCGATATTGGTCTGACCATAGAGAGCAAGCTGTAAATCCCTTGCCGCTGTTATATAGTCAACAATCCATACGAAAAGTCTGCCGGAATACGTCTGAAAATAATCAACGCCGTAACGGTGCTCTTCAGCGGGATATGCCTGGCTTGCGATTTTATACTTCAGCCAGCCTTCGCTGAGCGCCTGGGTTCCGATAGATATAATTTCGCTTGTTTTGTAATTGGTGGTAACATAGGGGAGGAAGGTCTGGATTGCGTTGTTAAGGTCGCTTATGGATGAATCCTTGACCTGATTGATGAGTGCGGAGATAAGCTCACGCTGCCTTCTTGTTCGCTCAACCTCGCTGTCAAGCTTTCGGATTCTTGCGTAAATCAGAGCCTGTTCACCAGTAAGATGAACGCTTTCACCGCTTTCAAAGCCTTTGACACGGGTCGTGCGGTTCATATATTTTGCTTCCGCTTCGGTTATCGGAACCGAAATTCCGCCGAGAGCATCGACAGCAGCAATGAAGGATTCATAATTGATGGCAACATAGTGGTCAATCCTGATTTTATAGTTATTCGAAAGAACTTCCATAAGCTTTGCTGCGCCGCCCCAGGCATAGGAGTGATTGGTTTTATCAAATCTTTCGTTGCCGTTAATATCCATATAAGTATATGAATCACGCAGGAAAGAGGTTATGGTTATCTTTTTTGTTTTTGTATTGACCGAAACAAGCATTGTTGAGTCGGAGCGGTGAGAGCCGTCTTCGTTGTCTTCACCGACAAGAAGGACGTTGATGACTTTTTTGCTGTAAATCTTTTCGCCGTTATTTGTTGCCCACGAACGAAGAAGCTCTTTGATTGAGTTTGCGGAGGCAATGTCTTCAATTCGGTCAAATGTCAGGTTTTCATCCTCTGCAAGCTCTGCGTTGAAGGTTGCATCGGGGTTGCCGAAATGACCTTCGTTATGGTTAATGAGTGAAAACATCTTGCGCACATACGCTCCGCAGATTGCAGAGAAAACAAGCACAAGGCAAACACATATGCTGAGAATCGCTTTCAGGTTGCGCTTCTGATTTTTAAGAAAGAAAGGTTTGAATTTGAAACTCCAGAAATGACCGAGCTTGTTTTTCACGCCTTTAGGCACGCTGTAGCTCGTAATATCTTCAAATCCGTCGGAGCCTCGTCTTTTTTTGTCGGACAAAATATCACCTACAAACCGAATAATATAAAAAACACAATAAAATACCATTATAATAAATATCATTATAACATATCGGGCTCCAAAAGTTAACACTAATTATAGAATTAGTTTGAAAAAATTTTGCAAATATATAACTATATTTTGTGTATTTTGTCGATAAACAAACAACCTGCAGTCTTATGAAATCATAAAACCGCAGGTTATATTTTTATTTTATGAGATATGCCGCATTCACCCAGCCGCTTGCGCCGGGGATTTTGACGAATGCCCACCCCGGAACTGATTTTATGACCGTCACGGCATCGCCGTTGGCAAGCTTACCGATAGACTGACTGTCCTGCTTCGGTTCGATGCGCACATTGAGATTGCCGCCCTTGGTCTTTACCTTGTATTCTCCTGCTTCAAGCACTGCGGTGCTCTGGGTTGTACCGGTATTCTGCCCGAATCCGATATTATAATAAACTTCGCCGTCCTTGAGCGGTTTGCCGTAAGCATCATACATCTCGCTGACGCTGACGATTTTGAATCCTTTTTCCGCAAGCTCGGGAATAACGATTGCGCTGAGGTCAGCGGTGAAACTGTAGATATCGTGCATCAGAATTATATCGCCTTTTTTTGCACCCGCAACAACCTCGTCGGCAATTCTTCTCAGCTCCGCATTTCTTTCCTCTTCGGTTCTGCCTTTATTCGATGTATCCTTTGCCTTCCAGTCCTCGGTGTCGATTGACCACTGAATGAGCGGCATTCCTATTTTGTCAGTAATACCATTGAAAGCACCGCCGGGAGCGCGGAAAAGAGTCATTTCGATTCCCGTAAGCTCTTTAAGTTTTTCGTTGGGTATATTCACCTGATTGCGGATGGTTTCGTTGTCGCAATCGGTGAGAATCTTATGGTTGTTTGAGTGGTTGCCGATTTCGCATCCTATTGACTGTGCACGTCTGATGATATCAATATTTTTATCAATATTGTATCCCAGAATAAAAAATGTTGCCTTTGCGCCGTTTTCTTCGAGAACATCAAGGATTTTGTTGGTATAAACAGAATGCGGGCCGTCATCATAGGTCAGCGCAATAAGCTTGTCCTCGGCAGAATACTGTGATTTGTCGGATGATGATTCGTTACCTGCTGCAATATCCGAGCCGCCTTCACCTTCGGGTAAAGGTGCTTCCGGGGCGCAGCCTGTGAAAAGCATTGCCAGCGCAACAAACAGAGCCGCCAATGCATAAAGCCGTCTTTTTTTCATCTTTTGTCCCTCTTTTGTCCCTCGTCAGTCAGTTGAATGGTATTATTATATTCCCTTAATTAAAACTTAAATTTACTTTTCGGAAAAATAAACCTGTTTGAAAAAATTTAATTAATTTGTAATATTTTGTGTTAACAGAAAGATAAAATGCGAAATATCATTTATAAAATCTGCGTTCTTTTTCTTGAATAAACCGAAAAAGTTTGATATAATATATTTTAATTGAATCCTCGGAGGATGTATAGATATGTTTCAGATGCTGATTGAATACTTAAGACAGAGAGAAGTGCTTATTCTCGGCTTCGGCAGAGAGGGCCGCTCTACATATAACATTATCAGAAGAAATCTGCCCGATAAGAAAATCGGCATTGCGGATATGCGTCAGATTGAGCTCGATGACCCGAATGTTACTCTTCATTGCGGCGAAAATTATCTTGATGCAATTGAAAGCTATGAAACCGTTATCAAAACGCCCGGAATTTCATTCAGAGATGTTGTTGTTTCAAGCAGTATCGAGGTAACCTGCCAGACAGATTTGTTCCTGCGTTTCTCAAAGGGAGTATGCATCGGCGTTACCGGCACGAAGGGCAAGACAACTACATCAACTCTTATTTATGAAATGATAAAGCAGGCGGGCAAGAGCGTTTGCCTTATAGGCAATATGGGCGTGCCCGTGCTTGACAGCCTTGAAAACGGAAGTGCCCTTGCAGCTGTTATTGAAATGTCATCTCATCAGCTTGAATATACAACCGCATCGCCTCACGTTGCGGTTATGACCAATATTTACCCCGAGCATCTTGACCATTATAACGGATTCGGCGGCTATGTTACCGCAAAAATGAACATAATCCGTCATCAGGTCGGCTGCGACTATTTTATCTGCAACGCATGGCAGGATTTCGGCGAGTATTTCAATTTTTCAAAGACCGAAACCTCTGTTGTCAGAGTTTGTGAAAACGGGGGAATCGGCGATGAAGAAATCATTGCCGCCGCTGCCTCAAACGAAAGACTGAAGGGCGCACACAACAAGCAGAACGTTCTGTTTGCCGCAACAGCCGCAAGATGCATCGGCATAAGCGATGAGTATATCATCGAAGCGGTCAGGAATTTCAAGGGAATCGAAAACCGTATGGAGCCTATCGGCGAATACCACGGAATAAAATTTTATAACGATGCGATTGCAACGATTCCCCACGCCGTTGAATGTGCCGTGGAAGCACTCGATGATGTTGATACACTTATTTTCGGCGGTATGGACAGAGGAATCGACTATGCCGAATTCGTCAATTATCTTGAAAAATGCAAGCTCAGAAACGTAATCGGTATGCCCGACACGGGATTGGATATCTGCAACGCTCTTCTTGAAAGAGGATGCACAAAAAATATAATTATTGCAAATAATATGGAAGAAGCGGTTGATGCTGCTTTCAGATTCACCGAAAAAGGTAAAAGCTGCATTATGTCGCCTGCCGCATCGAGCTATAATGTTTACAGAGATTTCGAGCATAAAGGAAATCACTATAAAGAGCTTGTCAAGGCTTGGAACGGATAATTAAACACATAAAAAAAGGATGCCGAGGCATCCTTTTTTAATTACGTATTATTTCCGAAATTTTTTCGCTCAGCATTGCAAGCTCGTGCATTGTAAGACCTTCAGCACGAACGGAGGGTTCAAATCCGCATTCTTCAATCGCTTTGATCACCGCGTCTTTCGGGATTCCCGAGCCTGCGCTGATTGAGTTTGCGGCGGTTTTTCTGCGCTGACCGAAAGCGGCGTGCACCATTCTGAAAAACAGTTCTTCGTCGGTTATGCTGATTTCGGGTGTTTTGCGGATATCCATTCGGATAACACAGCTGTCAACCTTCGGTGCCGGCATAAACGAGCCTGCGGAAACGTCGAAAAGCTTCTGCGCGTGAGCGTAATAATCAACCGCAACCGTAACTGCGCCCGAAAGTCTGCTTCCGACGGGTGCGCATATTCTCTGTGCCGCTTCCTTCTGTACCATAACCGTCACGGCTTCAATCGGCAGTCTGCTTTCGAGAAGCGCCATAATGACGGGGGATGTTATATAATAGGGCAGGTTTGCGCAGACATATACGGGCATTCCGTCAAATTTTTCTTTGATAAGCGCCGCAAGGTCTGTTTTGAGTACGTCCTGATTGATGATTTCGATATTATTAAAACCCTTGAGTGTTTCATCAAGAATCGGCAAAAGCTTTGTATCAATTTCAATAACAACAACCTTCTTGGCTCGCTTTGCAAGCTCGGCAGTAAGAACACCGATGCCCGCACCGATTTCGATTACTCCGCAGTTTTCGTCAATTCCGCTCTCCTCCGCCATTCTCGGGCACACGGATGGATTGACGATGAAATTCTGACCGAGAGCTTTCGAAAAGTGAAAACCGTGTCTTCCGAGAATATCTTTTATTGTTCCAATGTCGGTTAAATTATACATCACAGTAACCTCGTATCGTTAATAATCAGCTCAAAATCACATCCGAGGAATGCGGCGGATTTTTTGCAAAGAACCATTCTTTCAAGGAAAATTTCGAAATACTCCATAACCGGGCAGACGTCTGTATCAATTTTCAGTTCAAGAACTATGAGCTTCTGCTCTTTGATAACGGTAATTTTTGAATTGGTTACGGCATAATTCACCCTGTCGTGAATATCGTTATAAATATCGTTTTTGTTGCGTACTCTTGTTGTGCGCACGTCACTTTTATCTGCGAGGATAAGTGCTGCCGCAAGCGGAGTTACGGGCGCCGCCGTTTTTTCGTCGTGATGACCGATGGCGGTTGTCACTGCAACGGTATCCTCAAATGAAAAACCTCTGTCCTTCAGCAGCTGAAACGCAAGAAAAGCTCCGCTCTGTGCGTGGTCGCAACGGTTGATTGCATTTCCGGTGTCGTGCAGCAAGCCTGCAATTCTGGCAAGCTCGCAATCCCTTTCGGGGTAACCGAGAGTTTCAAGAATGCGGCTCGCATCCGTACCCGTTTTCACGCAATGAGCCATTCCGTGCTCAGTATATCCGATAGCTCCGAGAACATTGTTTGCAGCTTCGATAAGTGCCAGAATCTCGCTGTCGTGCCTCAAATTTTCATAGCTTGTCAAAAAAAGCACTTCCTTTTTCAAAAATATTGTATATCCGTCTGTTGATTTTAGAGCTAAATATATATTATAATTATTGACAGAATTAAAGTGGAGGGATATGTAAATGTCTATTCTTGTTACCGGCGGTGCCGGATTCATCGGTTCCCACACCTGTGTTGAGCTTCTTAATGCAGGATATGACACTATTATACTCGATAATCTCTGCAACAGCAAGAGCGAAAGTGTAAAACGCATCAAAGAAATTACGGGAAAGGATGTTAAATTCTACGAATGCGATATCCGTGACCGTGCAGGACTTGATAAAATCTTCGCAGAAAACAAGATTGATGCCGTAATTCACTTTGCGGGTCTTAAGTGCGTGCCCGAAAGCATCAGCAATCCTCTTGAATATTACGACAACAACATCGGCGGCTCCGTTATTCTTTGTGAGGCTATGGCGGCGGCAGGCTGCAAGAAGATTGTTTTCAGCTCATCGGCAACCGTTTACGGCAGCGAAAACCCTTCTCCTCTCAAGGAAGATATGCCCGAAGGCAAAACAACCAACCCCTACGGCACAACAAAGCTTTACATTGAAAGAATTCTCAAGGATACCTGCGCATCCGACAGCGAGTGGAGTGCCTGCCTTCTCCGTTACTTCAATCCCATCGGCGCACACAAGAGCGGCAGAATCGGCGAAGACCCCAACGGTATCCCCAACAATCTTGTTCCCTACATTACCCAGGTTGCAATCGGCAAGCTTGACCACCTTAATGTAAACGGCGACGATTATCCCACTCCCGACGGCACGGGTGTTCGTGACTACATCCATGTTGTTGACCTTGCTCTCGGTCATCTCAAGGCAGTCGAAAAAATTCTCGGCGAAAACGGCTGCTTCACCTATAACCTCGGCACAGGCAACGGCTACAGTGTTCTTGAAGTTGTGAAAGCGTTCGAAAAGGCCTGCGGCAAGCCCGTCAAATACGTTATCGCTCCCAGACGCCCCGGCGACATCGCAACCTGCTATTCCGACCCCTCAAAGGCAAAGGAAGAGCTTGGCTGGGAAGCGGTCAGAGGAATCGACGAAATGTGCGAGGATTCGTGGAGGTGGCAGTCGCAGAACCCTAACGGCTACGGTGACTGATTATGCAGAACTATATCTGGGATTTTGACGGTATGCTGTTTGACAGCTACCCTCACATAACCTCGGCTTTTCTCAAGGCACTCGGCGAATTCGGTAAGGATGCTGATTATGATGAAGCAAAGGAGCTTCTCGAAATAACCTTTGCCCACGCTTTTGAGCATTATGACGTCAGCGAAGAAGAAAAAGCCGTTTTCCGCAAATACGAACACGATTATAATCTCCGCCCGATTGCCGTTCCTTTTGAGAATACATATAAGACTCTTGAAACACTTTTTAATGACGGCAAAAAGCACTTTTTGTATACACACAGAGGCTTCGAAACCTCTCAGCATTATCTTGAAGCATACGGTATGAAGAAATTCTTCACCGCATTTGTGGATTCATCGATGAACTTTCCTTCAAAGCCGTCACCCGATGCAGTCAATTACATCTGCGATACTTACGGGCTTGACCGAAGCGAAACAGTTATGATAGGCGACAGGGAGATTGATGTTTTGTCGGGCAAAAATGCGGGTACATACGGATGTCTTTTCACCAAGAGAGAAAACCCCGAATCGGCGGCTGATTTTGTTGTTAAAGATATCATCGAAATTTTAAATATAAATTAAAACCGGAGGCAAACTATGCGTGCAGTTATAACAGTTATCGGTAAAGATATGGTTGGTATTCTTGCAAAGGTTTCCACAGAATGCTCAAACCACAACATAAACGTTCTCGAAGTTACCCAGTCAATCCTTCAGGATATGTTCGCAATGATAATGATGGTTGACATCACGAAATCCGACATTCCCTTCACAGAGTTTTCGGATATGCTCCAGAAAATCGGCGAGGATATGGGCCTTTCAATCCACGCAATGCACGAGGATATTTTCAACGCAATGCACACCATATAATGCATATACTTTAATGTGAGGTGAAATTTCCGTGCTTAACGCAAGAGATATTCTTGAAACAATAACTATGATTCAGGATGAACACCTGGACGTGCGTACCATAACAATGGGTATTTCTCTTCTTGACTGTTGTCACAGCGATGTTGACGTTATGTGTCAGAAGGTTTACGATAAAATTACCCGCTATGCAAAGAATCTTGTTGCAACGGGTGAGCAGATTGAGAAGGAATTCGGTATTCCCATTATCAATAAACGAATTTCGGTTACTCCCGCGGCTATGATTCTCGCATCCTGCGAAAATAAGGATGCCGTAAAGCTTGCAAAGACGCTTGAAAAGGCGGCTGTTGCCTGCGGAGTCAACTTCCTCGGCGGGTTTTCCGCCCTTGTGCAGAAGGGCTTCGGCCCCGGTGACAGAGAGCTTATTGAAGCAATTCCCGAAGCTCTCAGCGTAACCGACCACATCTGCTCATCAGTCAACATCGGCTCAACAAAATCAGGCACCAATATGGATGCCGTCGGTCTTATGGGCAAGGTTGTCAGAAAGAGTGCGGAGCTTACCGCAGACAGAGATTGCATCGGCCCCGCAAAGCTTGTTGTTTTCTGCAATGCACCCGAGGATAACCCCTTTATGGCAGGTGCATTCCACGGTGCAGGCGAGCCTGACTGTGTTATCAATGTAGGCGTTTCGGGTCCCGGCGTTGTAAGAGCGGCACTCGCAAAGGCGGGCGACTGCGACCTCACAGCCGTTGCCGACCTTATAAAGAAAACCGCATTCAAAATTACCCGTATGGGTCAGCTTGTTGCAAGCGAACCCTCACGCAGACTCGGCGTGCCCTTCGGCATTGTTGACCTTTCACTCGCTCCGACTCCCGCTATCGGCGACTCGGTTGCATACATTCTCGAAGAAATGGGACTTGAGTGCTGCGGATGCCACGGCACCACCGCCGCTCTTGCTCTTCTCAACGATGCAGTCAAAAAAGGCGGCGTTATGGCATCGTCACACGTCGGCGGTCTTTCGGGCGCATTCATCCCCGTGACCGAGGATGCAGGTATGATTCACGCTGCGAGATGCGGTGCACTCAGCCTTAACAAGCTTGAAGCGATGACAGCGGTATGCTCCGTTGGTCTTGATATGATTAACATTCCCGGTGATACACCTGCAGAGGTCATCTCTGCAATTATTGCAGACGAAGCCGCAATCGGTATGGTCAATTCAAAGACTACTGCGGTCAGAGTTATCCCCGCAATCGGCAAGAAGGTCGGCGAAGAGCTTAGCTTCGGCGGACTTCTCGGAAGCGGCCCCGTTATGCCTCTTTCAAATTATTCGCCCGCAAAGTTCATTAACCGCGGCGGCAGAATTCCTGCTCCGATGCAGAGCCTTAAAAACTGATAAGGTCAGAGCGGAACGCATTTCGGTGTGTTCCGTTTTTACTTTATTCGACATAATTTATTTTTTTCTTGACAAAAAAATATATATAAGTTAATATCAAAGTAACAGTTTATTAACATTTTATGGAGGTCTGATTATGACTAACAAGAGAAAGTTTGCGGCAATATGCATTGTTATTGCCCTTCTCGGCTCAATGTTCTGCACCTTCGGATTTGCAATTGCAGACGATTCTGCGGCAGTTGCAACAGAAGGCGAAGCGGCAATCCTTATGGCGGCAGATACCTTAACTACCGGTGCAGATACTGCTTTCTCGGTTGACGTTGACGGCGAGGCTGTTGACTACGACCTTTCCGACGGCGACTCCGCACACGCTTATGTTGATTCTTATGCGGACAACCTCACAAACGACCCCGGATTCAAAGAGCACATAGCTGCGGCTATTGAAAAAGTTCGTGAGAGCATCGGCTCTTACGCATCGATTCTTGCTCTTCTTCCTCCCGTAATCGCAATCGTTCTTGCACTTATTACAAAGGAAGTTTATTCATCACTCATTATCGGTATTGTTGTCGGCGGATTCATTTTCGCAGGCGGCAACTTCGAAACTGCAATCAATCACGTTCTCTTTGACGGCTTTGTTGCAAGTCTTTCCGACAGCTACAATATGGGTATTATCATCTTCCTTGTTCTTCTCGGCGCACTTGTTTCGATGATGAACAAGGCAGGCGGCTCGGCAGCTTTCGGCAGATGGGCATCAAAGCACATCAAGTCAAGAGTCGGTGCACAGCTCGCAACCATCCTTCTCGGCTGCCTTATCTTCATTGACGACTATTTCAACTGTCTCACAGTCGGTTCGGTTATGCGCCCCGTATGCGACGAGAAGAAGGTTTCAAGAGCAAAGCTCGCTTATCTTATTGATGCTACCGCAGCTCCCATCTGCATTATTGCTCCCATTTCATCATGGGCAGCAGCTGTTGCAGGCTTCGCAAGAGGAGCAGGCGCAGAAAGCGGCATCAGCCTTTTCGTTCAGGCTATTCCCTATAATTTTTACGCAATCTTCACCATTATTATGATGGTTATTCTTGCTGTCAGCAAGACTGATTTCGGTCCTATGAAGCTTCACGAGAGAAACGCTCTTGAAAAGGGTGATATTTTCACAAGCGGCAATAACATTGCAGATAACAACGAAGTTTCCAATCCCAAGGGCAAGGTTATCGACCTCATTCTTCCCGTTGTCGTTCTTATCATCTGCTGCGTATTCGGTATGATTTATTCGGGCGGATTCTTCAGCGGCGAAAGCTTTATTGACGCGTTCTCAAATTCGGATGCTTCCGTAGGTCTTGTTATCGGCTCGGCAATTGCGATTGTGTTCACCATCGCATATCTTCTTATCAGAAGAGTTATCAGCTTCAAGGATGCAATGGCATCTCTTCCCGAAGGCTTCAAGGCTATGGTTCCCGCTATCCTTATTCTTACCTGTGCATGGACCCTTAAGGCTATGACAGACAGCCTTGGCGCAAAGATTTATATTTCACAGCTTGTTGAAGGCAGCGCAGGCGCATTCCAGATGCTTCTTCCCGCACTCATCTTCATCATCGCTGTAGGTCTTTCATTCGCAACAGGCACATCGTGGGGCACATTCGGCATTCTTATCCCCATCGTTCTCAGCGTTTTCGAGGCAACAAATCCCCTTACCATTATTGCTATTTCGGCTTGTATGGCAGGTGCGGTCTGCGGCGACCACTGCTCACCCATTTCGGATACAACCATTATGGCTTCCGCAGGTGCACAGAGTGACCACCTCAACCACGTTTCGACCCAGCTTCCCTACGCACTTACTGTTGCGGGAATCTCGTTTGTAACATATATCATCGCAGGTGTTCTTGCAAAGTCGGGACTTGCAATTGTTGCACTTCCCGTCGGTATTGTTCTTACAGTTGTAACTCTTCTTGTTATCAAAAAGGCTACAGCAAAGAAAGCATAAATTTCTGCATAAGTTGAATTGAAAGGGTTGCCCTAAAAAAGAGGGCAGCCCTTGATTTTTTACGTTAAAATGATATAATATATAATGGTAGAAACTCGAATTATAAATTATTGGGAAGCAAAGGTGACTTTAAAATGAGAAAAATAACCAATATTAACAGCGGCTGGGATTTTATTAAGGACGGCGTTGCGGAGAAGGTTGACCTTCCGCATACTTGGAATGCCGTTGACGGTCAGGGCGGTGCCGATGAATATTACAGAGGCAGATGCGTCTATGAAAGAACAATTCCTCACTTCGAAGGCAGAGTTTATCTTGAATTCTGCGGTGCTAACACCGTGTGCGAGGTTTTTGTTAACGGAGTTTATATCGGCAGCCACGAAAACGGCTATTCAATGTTCCGCTTCGAAATCACCGATTTTATCAAGGCAGACGGCGAAAACTCGCTCAGAGTAATCGTTGACAACACCGCAAACGAATTCCTTTATCCCGAGATGGCGGACTTCACCTTCTACGGCGGTATTTACAGAGATGTCAACGTCATCAGCGAGGTTGCACAGTCGCATTTTGCACTTCTTGATATGAGCCTTTGCGGTATGTATATCACTCCGAAGGCAGACGGCAGAGTGTTTGTCAAGAGCTATATCGAAGGCAGCTGTGCCGGTCTCACAAAAGAATTTATCATTACCGATGCAGACGGAAAAGAAGTTGCAAAAAGAGAGGTTGAAGCTGATAAGGATGCTGTTAAACTCTTTATTGAAGAACCCGTCCTCTGGGATGCAACCGTAAACCCCTACCTTTACACAATGACCGCACGTCTTAAGAAAGACGGCGAAATCATCGACGAAATCAGCGACAGATTCGGCGTTCGTGAATTTTATTTCGATAGCGAAAAAGGCTTCTTCCTTAACGGAAAGAACGTTAAGATGAAGGGCGTTTCAAGACATCAGGACAGATGGCAGCTCGGCAATGCCCTTACTCTTAAAGAGCACGCTGAGGATATTGAGCTTATTAAAGAAGTCGGCGCAAACTCGGTAAGACTTGCTCACTATCAGCACGACGAAAAGTTCTATGATCTTTGCGACGAGGCGGGCTTCCTTGTCTGGGCGGAGATTCCCGTCATCTCGAATTTCAGCAAGAAAAAGCAGGCTCAGGCAAAGTTTATGCTTGAAGAGCTTATCAGACAGAATTATAACCATCCTTCAATCTACGCTTGGAGCGTTGCGAACGAAATCGGCATCAACGGTGCCGCATCGGGTCTCGCATCGGGCATAAAGGAGCTTAACGACATTGCTCACGCTCTTGACTCAACAAGACCCACCGTTACCGCTCAGGTAACTATGACTTCAATTAACTCAAAGCTCAATGAAATTCCCGATATTCTCGGCTATAACCACTATTATGGCTGGTATATGCAGACGGTTGACGGCATTGATAAGTGGCTCGATAAATTCCACGAAGCAAAGCCGCATATCAAGCTCAGCCTTTCCGAATACGGTGCAGAGGGTATGCCCAATCTCCATTCCGCAAATCCCGTTCAGGGCGACTACACTGAGGAATATCAGGCATATTATCACGAGCATTATATCAAGGCAATCAATGACCGTGACTGGCTCTGGGGTTCATATGTGTGGAATATGTTTGACTTCGGCTCGGCAATCCGTAACGAGGGCGGCGTAAGAGGCAGAAACAACAAGGGTCTTGTTACCTTTGACAGAAAAATCAAGAAAGATGCTTTCTATGTTTATAAAGCACATTGGTCGGATGAAAAATTCGTTCACATTGCGGGCGAAAGATTCGTTGACAGACCCACGGGCGAGCAGAAAATAAAGGTTTATTCCAACTGTGACAAGGTGACTCTCACTGTCAACGGCGAAAGCACAGAGCTTGAAGGCGATAAGATTTTTGTGTTTGACGCTGTTATCACAGAGGGCGAGAATGTTATCACTGCAAAATCGGGTAAATGCACACACAAGATTACCGTTAACGGTACGGATATCCCCAACCCAGATTATGTTCTTCCCGAAGGATGCGAAAGCTTTGTACGCAATTGGTTCAGCGCAAGCGATGAAATCAATCCCGATAATCTTTCGCTCAACGACAGCCTCGGCGACATTCTTTTCAACAGCGAGGTTCAGCGCCTTGTAAAGAATCACGCAAAGGTGAATATCGACAGCAATATGCCTCTCCTCAAGCCCATCGGTAAGATTCCTCTTAAGCCCATCAGCAAGCTTGCTTCAAAGCTCGGTGCAGGCGAAGCAATCTCGATGGCAAATCAGTTCCTGCAGACAATCGAAAAGGATAAATAAAAAATCAGCCGTCGGAATCCAAACGGATTTCGGCGGCTTTTCTGTAACACTTTTTTTCTTTCTACATAAGATGAGGATGTAAGCGGTTTAAAAAGCCGTTTAACCGGAAACGGAGGTCAGATTCATGGGTTGCGGATGCAATAACAACTGGTGTCTTTTCATCATCCTTATTCTCCTCTTCTGTAACGGCAACAACGACTGTGGCTGCGGTTCCACATTCGGCTCAAACAGAAGCAATGACTGCGGCTGTGGCTGCGGTTGCTGAATCTAAGGGAATGTTTCCCTGAACAAAGCAAAAGAAAAAGCAAATAAATAAAAGCGGTTTGCATTGGTTTTGCCTTTGCAAGCCGCTTTTGACATATAATTCAGAGTTTTGAAAGAATTTCCGACGCTTCGTCCTGCGTTAATCCTCCGGGGGATGCGGTGAAATTTCTCGGGATAACGCTCTGCCAGCGCAGGGCGTATTTTTTTGCGTTTTCTTCGCCTATAACAGCTCCGTTAAGGTCGGTCAGGGATGAAATTACCGTTTTCACTTTGTTGATATCATCCGTCATATTGCAAAATTCGGCATATTTTTCGGGTGCATATTCCGAGCATCGGTCAATGAACGGAGAGAAAAATGCGGCGCACGCCATACCGTGAGGCACGCCGTAGTTTTCGGTTAAAACATAGCCGAGGGGATGGGGGAATGCCGTGCCGCAGGTGTTGATGACAAGACCTGCATAGATTGATGCATAATAGAGTTTTTCTCGGATTTCTTTGGACACAGTATTGTTTTTTGAAAGAATCTCGAGGCAGGAATAAAGCTCGGGAATGCACTTTTCGGCAAACAGACGGAGTACGCCGTCACATTTTTGAGTGAAGAAGCCTTCAATTGCGTGTGCAAACGCATCAAGTGCGGTGGAAACCGTTGTTTTATAAGGCATTGAGCAGGTATATTGTGGGTCGCAGAATGATACCGCTGCATAGCAGTCGGGCCCCGAAATGCTCTTTTTGATTCCCGTTTCATCGTTTGTAAGAACGGCAACCGCGGTCACTTCGCTGCCCGTGCCCGCGGTTGTGCCGATAAGTGCAACGGGGAGAGCCTTATTTTCATATTCTCTTTTGTAAATATCAATCGGTAAAAGGTTGGGGTTTGAAGCGTAAATTGCGATTGCTTTCGATGCGTCAAGCACAGAGCCGCCGCCGATGCCGAGAATAAAATCAGCACTGATTTCTCTTGCGGCTTCACCCGCTTTACAGCAAGCGGAAATAAGCGGATTTTCGCCTATTCCGTCGAAAATTCCGTAGGAAACGCCCTCTTTTTCAAGTGATTTGACTGCATCGTCAAGCGCGCCGCTGAGCTTCGCACTGCTTTTTCCCGTTACGATAAGGCAGGTTTTTCCGAGCGCAAGTGAAGATGAGTTTTCTGCAACACATCCGCTTCCCCAGAAGCATTTTACGGGCATATATGCTGAATATGTCATAATAAACTCCTTAAAATTATTCTTTATAGAATATTACCATAAAAAAGAAGAAAATGAAACAATTTTCATATAAATTCTTGAAATATGTAACAAAAACTATTGAAATGTATAAAGAATAAGTGTATTATATATTATTATATTTAATATGGGGAGGAAGGCGATGAAAAAAGCAGTTGCGGCTGTTGTTGCTGTTCTGATTGCGGCGCTGGCGGTATTTGTCTTTTATGACGGAGTGCTTAACAAGACCTCCGATGCCGATTTCTTCTCAATGAAAACCTATGTCACAGCAAAGGTGACGGGCTATGAATCCGACCTTTGCACGGCGGAAATTCAAAAGATTGTTGATAATCTTGACGTGAATGTGCTTTCACGCACGGCGGAAAAATCGCTTGTTTCATCGCTTAACAGAAACGGCGGCGGTGAGCTTGATATTCAGACTGCGGCATATGTTTCACTTCTTCTTGATGTGTGTGAAAAAAGCGGCGGTGCTTTTGATTTCACGCTCGGTGCGGTCAGCGATTTGTGGAAATTCGGTTCAACTCCCGAAATTCCCGATGAAAAAGCTCTTGCAGACGCTCTTTCACACAGCGGATACGAAAAAATCACTCTTTCCGGCGGCAATCTTACGATGCAGGATAAATCGGCAGTGCTTGATTTCGGCGCATCGGGCAAGGGAATCGCTCTTGATTCGGTAAAAGCTTACCTTGAAACCCGTGACATAAAGAATGCGGTTGTGAGCGTTGGAGGCAGTTCTCTTCTTTACGGCGACAAGGATTTCACCGTCGGAATCAGAAACCCCGAAGGCAATGCGGGCAGCTACATTGCAAAGCTTCATATGAGCGAAGGCTGTGTTTCGTCGTCGGGCAGTTACGAGCAGTTTTTTGAAAAAGACGGAAAAAGATATCATCACATACTCAATCCCGAAACGGGATATCCCGTTGATAACGGACTTGTCGGTGTAACAATCGTTTCCGACAGCGGACTTCTGAGCGATGCGCTTTCAACTGCGTGCTTTGTGCTCGGAATCGAAAAAGGCTCTGCACTTGCGGCTGAATACGGCTGCACGGCGATTTTTGTTACCGAAGATAAAAAAATTTATGTTGAGGGCGATGCGGATATCATTGAGATAACCGATGCTTCATATATCTATGGAAATTAAGCTTTTCAGAAAAGGGGATATCGCGGTCATTGCAGCGATAGTTTTGGCGGCACTTATTTTTGCTTATACAAGCATTTCGGGCGGCAAAAATCTGCAGGCGGTGATTACCGTTGACGGTGAGATTGTTGAAACAGTCGATTTATCCTCTGTGAAAGAAAAAATAGTTATAACCCCCGACACTCAGCCGAAGGTTGTCATAGTTGCGGAAAACGGAGAAATCTGCTTTGAGTCCGCGGAATGTGAGGACAGACTCTGCGTGAATACGGGGAGCCTTAAAAAAGGCGGAGATACGGCGGTCTGCCTGCCTGCGAAAACGGTTATAACCGTTACGGGGTCGGATGTTGATGCCGTGGTTTACTGATATGAAAAAGAATCCTGCATATAAAGTCGCACTTCCTGCGATACTTTGCGCATTGGCGCTGTCGCTCAGCTTCCTTGAAAGCCTGATACCGCCTCTGCCGCTTTTCCCACCGGGAGCAAAACCCGGATTTTCCAACATAATAACGATGTTTGCCGCAGGCAGTCTCGGATTTCCGACGGCGGCGGTAATCGCACTTATCAAAGGACTTTTTGCTTTTGCGACAAGAGGCGTTACGGCGGGGATAATGAGCCTTTCGGGCGGCTTGCTTTCGGCGTTGGCAATGTTTTGGCTGATGCGATACGCAACGAAATTTCTTGGTATGGTGGGGATATCCGCCATCTGCGCCGTGCTTCATAATATGGGGCAGCTTGCGGCGGCCGTGTTCATCACGGGCACAGCGGATGTTATATATTACGCGCCTGCACTTGCGGTTTTCGGTGTTATCACCGGAGCACTGACGGGCATCATTCTCGGGTCGGTTATGCCGGCACTTGAAAAAATTAAGAAGAATATTACTTAATTCAAATAGAAATTCAGGAGGAGATATTTATGGTTAAGGCCGGAATTGACGGCGTACTCAAGGCTGTTAAAAAGGTCAGAGGCGGCGTTAAGGTTGACCATCACAAAAACACCGCCGAGAAGGAGGTCGTGAGAATTCCGACTCCGTCAAAGGTTGTTATTCCTATGCAGCAGCATATCGGTGCACCTTGTGAGCCGGTTGTAAAAGTCGGCGATGAGGTTGCAGTCGGTCAGCTTATAGGTGATACCGATAAGTTTGTCAGCGCTCCGATTCACGCATCGGTTTCGGGCAAGGTTGTTGCCGTAGGCGATGTCAAACTTCCAAACGGCGTTATGTCAAAGGCTGTTACAATAGAATCGGACGGCGAAATGCGACTTTGGGAAGGTATTGAGCCTCCTCATGTTGAAACAAAAGAGGATTTAATCAAGGCTGTCAGAGCCTCGGGTCTAGTCGGTCTGGGCGGTGCAGGCTTTCCGACTCATATCAAGCTCAATTTCCCTGCAGACAAGAATATTGACACTCTCGTTATCAATGCCGCAGAGTGTGAGCCTTACATAACCGTTGACTACCGTGAGTGTATGGAAAATTCCTGGGACATTCTCTCAAGTGTTTATACTCTCAAAGACCTTCTCGGCTTCAAGAAGGTTGTTATTGCTGTTGAGGATAATAAGCCCGAAGCATTCAAAGTTCTTAAAAATATTGCAGACCATAAGGACGATGTTGACGATGAAGTCAAGCTTATGGTTCTTGAATCAAAGTACCCCCAGGGCGCTGAAAAGATGATGGTTCAGTCCGCAACGGGCAGAAGAGTTCCTCCCGGAAAGCTTCCCGCAGACGTCGGATGTGTTGTTATGAACGTTGCTTCGGTTGCGTTTATCGCACGTTATCTTAAAACGGGCAAGCCTCTTGTCAGCCGTTCAATGACAATTGACGGTTCGGCAATAGCAGAGCCGAAGAATGTAAGAGTTCCCGTCGGCACAAACATTGGTGAAATCATTGATTTCTGCGGCGGATTCAAAACCGAGCCTGCAAAAATCATCACGGGCGGTCCGATGATGGGTCTTGCCATAGTCGGAACAGACCTTCCCGTCCTCAAGCAGAACAACGCAATCCTTGCATTCTCAAAGGATGACGCTGTTCTCAAACCCGAAACAGACTGCATAAGGTGCGGCAGATGCGCAATAGCCTGCCCGATGAGTCTTATGCCCACAAATATTGTAAAAGCCGCAAAGGCAAAGGATCCCGATGCTCTCAAGCAGCTCGGTATTATGGTTTGTATGGAGTGCGGCAGCTGCGCATTTGCGTGCCCCGCAGGCAAACCCCTTGTTCAGCATATGCGCCTTGCAAAGGCAATTCTCAGAGAGGAGGGCAATAAATAATGGTTAACGGAAAAAAGCTTGTGGTCAGTGCGTCGCCTCATCTTCGCACAAAGGACACAACAAGAGGAATAATGCTTGACGTTATTATTGCTCTTATCCCTGCACTTGTTGCGGCGGTTATCCTTTTCGGACCGAGAGTTCTTGCCGTTACGGCAACAACGGTCATAACAGCCGTGCTTTCGGAATTCCTTGCAAGAAAAGCAATGAAAAGACATAACACAATCGGTGATCTGAGTGCCGTTGTTACCGGTCTTATCCTTGCCTTCAACCTTCCCGTCAGCATTCCTCTGTGGATGGCGGCAATCGGAAGCTTCTTTGCAATTGTTGTTGTAAAGCAGATGTTCGGCGGCATCGGTCAGAACTTTGCAAACCCTGCAATCGTTGCAAGAATTGTGCTTCTTCTTTCTTTCGGTCAGGCAATGGGCAATTGGACTGCTCCTCTCTCCTGGAAAACAGACGCGGTTTCAACAGCAACTCCGCTTACAATTCTCGGCAGCGAAACCGCAGAAGAGCTTCCTTCACTTCTTGATATGTTCCTCGGAGTCAGAGGAGGCTGTCTCGGTGAAACCTGCTCGGTTGCACTTATCGCCGGCGGAATCTATCTTCTCGCAAGAAGAGTCATTTCTTATAAAATTCCCGTTGCATTCATCGGCACCGTTGCCGTTATTATGCTTATTGCAGGCAAGGGTGACCTTGAATTCGTTGCATATCACCTTATGAGCGGCGGTGTGCTTCTCGGTGCATTCTTTATGGCTACCGACTATTCGACAAGCCCCATCAAGTCCAATGCAAAAATTGTTTTCGGTATCGGCTGCGGTCTCCTGACTTGCCTTATCAGACTTTTTGCATCGCTTCCCGAAGGCGTATCCTTTGCAATTCTTATTATGAACCTTCTTGTTCCCCATATCGAAACAATTATGGCTCCCAAGCCTTTCGGCACGGTTAAAGAAAAAAAGGCAAAGGAGGGTGAGACAAAATGAAAATATTGAAAGAATTCTTTATTCCTACACTCACTCTCTTTGTCATTTGTCTTGTTGCAACCGCCCTTCTCGGACTGACGAATTCCGTCACCGCTCCGATTATCGATCAGCTTGCAATTGAGACTGAAATCAAGTCAAGACAGGTTGTTTTTGCCGATGCGAAGTCATTCGGCGAAGCTGAAATTCTTGACGACGGCACAAGCGTTGTTACCGCACTTGACGAAGCGGGCAACGTTATCGGTCACGTCGTTGTTAACACAACCAAGGGCTACGGCGGAGATATCTCCGTTATGACAGGTGTTGACTCTGAAGGCAAAGTTACGGGTGTTAACATCCTCTCACACGCAGAAACCGCAGGTCTCGGCGCAAAGGCGGCTGAGCAGGATTTCCGCGACAGATTCCTCGGCCATATCTTCGGAATTACCGTTTCTAAGGATAAGGCGGGCGAAAATTCAATTGACGCCATCACCGGCGCAACAATAACATCAAGAGCAGTGACCGATGCGGTCAATGCCGCAATCGAAGCAGCGGGAGGTGCAAACAATGGCTGAGAAAAAATCTCTCGGTAAAGAATTTACCAAAGGTCTTATAGCCGAAAACCCTGTTTTCAGACTTGTTCTCGGCACTTGTCCCACCCTTGCGGTTACAACAAGCGTTGTCAATGCGCTGGGTATGGGCATTTCCGCAATGATAGTTCTCGTTTGCTCGAATATCGTTATCTCTCTTCTGAGAAAGGTTATTCCCTCAAAGGTGCGTATCCCTGCTTACATAGTTGTTATCGCATCATTCGTTACAATAGTTCAGATGATAGTCAAGGCTTTTGTTCCCGCGCTCGACGCTGCACTCGGCGTGTTTCTGCCGCTGATTGTTGTTAACTGCATCATCCTCGGCAGAGCTGAAGCATTCGCAGGCAAAAACTCCGTTATCGCATCGGCTGTTGACGGAATCGGTATGGGTGTAGGCTTCACAATCGCTTTGTGCTGTATGGCGGCTGTCAGAGAAATCCTCGGTGCAGGCACATTCCTTGCAGGCGCACAGAATCTTCTTGTACTCTTTGGAGATAATGTTCTCGGCGGATGGAACGGTTTTACTCTTCCCTGGACGGAGTATCTTACACCGATGACAGTATTCATCCTTGCACCCGGTGGTTTCCTTACCTTCGGTTTGCTTATGGCTTGCGCAAACAAGCTTGCGGAAAGCAAGGGCAAACCCAGAGCGGAGCTTGGCGGATGCCAGGCGTGTCCTATGGCTAAAAACTGCGCACTTCTTGCCGAAGGCAAGGCTTGCAGCGAAGAAAAGAAGGAGGGTGAACAAGTATGACTGCAACAATCGTAAAATCATTTCTTGCAATTATCCTTACTTCGGTTCTTACCGAAAACTTCGTTCTCTGCAAATTCCTCGGAATCTGCCCCTTCCTCGGCGTTTCGAAGAAGCTGAATACTGCGGTCGGTATGTCCGCGGCCGTTATCTTTGTTATGGCACTTGCAACTGCCGTTACATACCCCATCAACAAGTATCTTCTTCTTGCAAACGACCTTGAATATCTTCAGACAATCGTTTTCATTCTTGTTATTGCGGCTCTCGTTCAGCTCGTTGAGCTTATTCTCAAGAAGTTTATGCCTCCTCTTTATAACGCACTCGGCATTTATCTTCCTCTTATCACAACAAACTGCGCTGTTCTCGGCGTTGTTCTTCTTAACCAGACAAAGGGCTACAACTTCGCTGAATCAATGGTCAACAGCATCGGTGCAGGTCTCGGCTTTATGGTTGCGATGGTTATTTTCTCAGGTGTACGCAGCAGACTTGAGGGTGCGGATATCCCCAAATTCCTTCAGGGACTTCCCGTTGTTCTTATCGCTGCGGCAATCGTTTCACTTTCGTTTATGGGCTTTACGGGTCTTGTTGACGGAATCTTTGCATAAGGAGGTAACGGAATTATGAACTCTATTGTTATTGCAGTTATAATCGTTGCCGCTATCGGACTTATTGCAGGTCTCGGCCTTTCAATTGCATCAAAGGTTTTTGCAGTACCCGTTGACGAAAAAGCGGAGGCGATAAGAGAATGCCTTCCCGGCGCAAACTGCGGAGCTTGCGGTTTTTCGGGATGTGACGGCTATGCTGCCGCACTTTCAAAGGGCGAAACAACGGATACGGCACTCTGCGCACCCGGCGGAAACGATACCGCGAAAGCTATCGGTGAAATCACGGGTCTTGCCGCAGGTGAGGTCAAGCCTATGGCGGCTGTCGTGCTTTGCCAGGGTCATAATGTCAATGCAGAAGTAAAGCTCGAATATCAGGGCGTTAAAAGCTGCCGTATGGCATCGCAGATTTTCGGCGGTCCCAAGGAATGTATTTACGGATGCATCGGTTACGGTGACTGCGTTGAAGCGTGTCAGTATGATGCAATCAGCATCTGCGACGGCATCGCAAGAATTAACCCCTATATGTGTAAGGCTTGCAAGATGTGTGTCAAAACTTGTCCGAAGGGACTTATCGAAATGATGCCCCTTGAAGAGTCGAAGGCGGCTGTGCTTTGCAAGAATCACGATAAGGGTGCAATCACTCGCAAGGAATGCAAGGCAGGCTGTATCGGATGTATGAAGTGCGTCAAGGCTTGCGAAGCAGGCGCAATTGTGATTGATAAATTCTGCGCAAAGGTTGACTACGAAAAGTGCACGGGCTGCGGCAAATGCCACGCAGAATGCCCCGTCGGTGCAATTGATGTTGTTACTCTCGGCGTAAAAGCTTAATAAAAATAATTAATATACCCCCGAAAAAAGGATTCCTTTTTTCGGGGGTATGCTTGTTGTTATGGTTTATTTAATGAGATCGTTCTTTTTAATGAAATCTATAGTTTCATCAACGGTTGTAAATGCGAGGGCAACGGTGGTGTCTGCTGCGCCGTAGTAGATTGCGATTCTGCCGGTTTCGGCATCGGCAAGAGCTGCGCAGGGGAAAACAACGTTGGGCACGTCGCCTACGAATTCGTAAAGCTCGTGAGGAGCAAGCAGGAAGCAATCTGCTCTGTGGAGAACCTTCCAGGGCTCATCCTTATCGAGAATAGCAGCACCCATTGCGTATGTGAAGCCGTTACAGCTTGTGAGTACGCCGTGGTAGAACATAAGCCAACCTTCGTCGGTTTCGATAGGTGTGGGGCCTGCGCCGACCTTTGTCATTTCCCAGTTCTTTTCGGGTTTCATAACGAATCTGTGCTTGCCCCAATATGTCAAATCCTTGCTGTGGCTGAGAAAAATATCGCCGTAGGGAGTGTGCCCTCTGTCGCAGGGACGGATGAGAAGAAGAAATTCATCGTTGACCTTTCTGGGGAAAAGCACGCCGTTACGTGCAACGGGATAGCACGCATCCTCAAGCTGGGTCCACTCCTTGAAATCGGTGGTATAAGCGATGCCGATCGTTGTGCCGTGCGGTGTAAGATTTACCCAGGAAAGATAATATTTGCCGTCAATTTCGCAGAGTCTGGGGTCATAGCCTCTGAAAATAACTTTCTCTTCAAGCTCCCAGTTGATTGCATCCTTGCTGTAGCCGACAACGAGAGTGTGGTCGCGGCTCATAACGTCAACTCTGAAAACGCCTGCAAAGCCGTCGCCGTAAGGCACAACGGCAGAGTTGAAGATGCTGTTTGCCATATAGAGATTGTCACGGGTGATAATGGGGTTGCCGCTGTAGCGCCATACGGGGTAGCGGTAGCCCTCGGGTTTTTCCTGCCAGGGGATGTTGGGGATATTCTGACCTATAATTTTAGCCATATTAAAAACCTCTTTATTATAATTATGAATTCATTATATCAAACAAAAGAACATATATCAATATACCTTTTTAAAAAGCATCCGCAGATACGTTTTTTAAGTATCTGCGGATGAATAAAAGGATATTCAATTATTAACCGAACATCATAAGCAGGAAGCCTGCGGCAACTGCCGAGCCGATAACGCCTGCAACGTTGGGACCCATAGCGTGCATAAGAAGGAAGTTTGTGGGGTTGTATTTTCTGCCTTCTGTCTGTGCAACACGGGCAGCCATAGGAACGGCTGAAACACCTGCCGAACCGATGAGGGGATTGATTTTTCCGCCTGTAACAAGGTAGAGAATCTTTCCGAGAATAACGCCGCCTGCTGTTGAGAAGCAGAATGCTGTAAGTCCGAGAACGATGATGAGGATTGTGTCGGGGCTTAAGAAAGCATCGCCGTTAGCGGTTGCGCCGACTGTAAGTCCGAGCATAATTGTAACGATGTTGGTGAGTGCATTCTGAGCGGTATCGCTGAGTCTGTCAACAACGCCGCATTCCTTGAAGAGGTTACCGAGCATTAGCATACCGATAAGCGATGCACAAGAGGGAATGAGGAGTGCACAGATAACAAGAACGATGATGGGGAAGATAATCTTCTCTGTCTTGCTTACGGTGCGGAGCTGCTTCATTTCAACCTTTCTTTCCTTCTCTGTTGTGAGAAGCTTCATAATGGGAGGCTGAATGAGGGGGATAAGAGCCATATATGAGTATGCTGCAACTGCGATGGGAGCAAGAAGATGGTCAGCAAGCTTACCTGTGAGAAGGATAGCTGTGGGACCGTCTGCACCGCCGATGATACCGATTGCCGCTGCTTCTTCGGGAGAAAAACCGAGAAGAAGAGCAAGAACGAAAGCAACGTAAACGCCGAGCTGTGCTGCAGCGCCGAGAATAAGGCTGATGGGATTTGCAAGAAGAGGACCAAAGTCTGTCATTGCGCCGATGCCGAGGAAGATGAGGCAGGGGAAGATGGAGCTCTTGACGCCTGCGTAAATCAGTCGGAGAACACCGGAATCATACCAATGTGCGCCTTCAACGATGTTGGATGTATCCATAATACCGGTGGGGTCTGCCATAAGGTTTGCACCGGGAAGGTTTGCAAGAAGAATACCGAATGCGATGGGAACGAGAAGAAGGGGTTCAAACTTTTTAGAAATTGCAAGGTAGAAAAGAACGAACGATACGAGAATCATAACAAGTTCTTTCCAGCCGAGCAGAGCAAAGCCTGAGCTTTGCCAGAGCTGTGTAATAATTTCCATAGCAGCCTCCTTAACCTACGATGGCAAGAACTGCATCGGTTTCAACGGTTGAGCCCTTCTGAACGAGAAGCTGCTTTACTGTGCCTGCGCAGGGAGCAACGATTTCGTTTTCCATTTTCATAGCTTCGAGAATCATAATAACGTCGCCTGTGTTTACGCTTGCGCCCTGAGAAACGTTAACAGAAAGAATTGTGCCGGGCATAGGAGCGATAACCTTTGTGCCGTCAGCCGATGCTGTTGCTGCAGGAGCGGCGGGTGCTGCTGCAGGAGCTGCTGCGGGAGCTGCAACGGGTGCGGCTGCTGCCTGAGCAACGCTTGTGATAACTGCTTCGGTTTCTTCAACCTCTACTTCATAGTTTATTCCGTTAAGATTAACAATATATTTCATAATTATTTATCCTCCGTTTTCTTGATTGATTTGAATGCGAGTCTGTTGAGGGGGATTCCGCTTTCCTTGCTGACGATAGCCATAATAACAGCGGCTGTTTTTTCGTCAACGTCAACGAGGTCAAGGCTGCCTGCAGATGTGTTTGCGGGCAGGGGTGAGCCTGCGGGTACCGAGGGTGCAGCTGCGGTTGCAGCAACGGGTGCTTCGGCAGGCTTCTTTTTCTTTTCGAAAACAGCCATAACCTTTGAGAAAACGAGGATTGTGACAGCGATGATTGCAAGCATTGAAAGAACAACAACAAAGCCGGTTATCGCTGTGGGGAGCTGTTCAAGAACAACTGTGCCTCTGTGAGGGATATTCTTGAATCTGTCGATAAATTCGTTTGCGATTGAAACGATATCTGTTTTAAATTCGGTAAAGAAATTCATTTTTGTCCTCCTCAGTCAATTCTCTGGATTGTGTATGAGAAGGTGTTCTTCTTCATTTCTTCACGCTTTTCGAAGAAAGCCTCTGCCTGAGTGGGGAATGCGATATATGAAAGAACATCCTCTTCGCAGGTTGCTCTGTCGCCGAGATAAGCCTTTGCTTCTTCCATACCGGGAGCAAGAGTGTCTGCGAATCTGCCGGTGTAGGGCTTCTCTTCGCCGAGAACGAGCTTCTGAAGCTCTTCGCTTACCTTGCCGGGTGCCTTGCCGTATTCGCCCTTGATGTAGCTCTTGACTTCCTTGGAGATGTTCTTGTATCTTTCGCCTGCGAGAACGTTGGCTGTTGCCTGAACACCAACCATCTGGCTCATAGGAGTAACAAGGGGAGGATAGCCGAGGTCTTCACGTACTCTGGGTGTTTCGAGAAGAACTTCATCGAGCTTATCGAGTTTCTTCTGAGCAGTGAGCTGTGCAACGAGGTTTGAAAGCATACCGCCGGGAATCTGATAAATGAGAGCATCGGTCTGAGTGCCCATAACAACGGGATTGAGAAGACCGCTTTCGAGAGCCTTTGCACGGATGGGCTTGAAGAAATCGTTGATTTTCTTGCAAACGTTTTCGTCAACGTCAACTTCGTAGCCGTACTGCTTGAGAGTATAAACGAGGGTTTCGGTTGCGGGCTGTGAAGTACCGCCTGAGAAGCAGGAAATAGCCGAGTCAATAACGTCTGCACCTGCTTCAACGCACTTGAGAAGTGTCATAAAGCCGAGACCTGTTGTTGAGTGAGTGTGAACAACGATGGGAACCTTTACGTTAGCCTTGAGTGCCTTAACGAGGTCATAGCCTTCCTTGGGACTCATAATGCCTGCCATATCCTTGATGCAGATGGACTGAACGCCGAGAGCTTCAATCTCTTTTGCGAGTTTTACATAGCTTTCAAGGTTGTGGATGGGACTGATTGTGTAGCAGATTGTGCCTGATGCGTGAGCACCGCACTTGATTGTTTCGTCAACTGCAACTTCAATGTTGCGCACGTCGTTGAGAGCATCGAAAATTCTTATGATGTCGATGCCGTTTTCGACGCTCTTTCTGATGAAAGCACGGACAACGTCATCGGGATAGTGCTTGTAGCCGAGAAGGTTCTGACCTCTGAGGAGCATCTGGAGCTTGGTGTTGGGGCAAGCCTTCTTGATGTTGCGGAGTCTTTCCCAGGGATCTTCGTTGAGGTAGCGCAGGCACGAGTCAAACGTTGCGCCGCCCCAGCATTCGAGTGAGTAGTAGCCTGCTTTGTCGAGCTTTTCAAGGATGGGCTTGAAATCCGAGAAGGGCATTCTTGTTGCAATAAGAGACTGGTTGGCGTCTCTGAGCACGGTTTCTGTGAAATTAACTTTCATAATTCGCCGGGTTCCTTTCTGTTAGTAAATAAGAATATTTTTACCTGAAATCAGAATTCAATGCGTGAAGCGATATAATCTTCAAGAGCATCGATTGAAATTCTTTCCTGCTGCATTGTGTCACGGTCACGGACTGTTACGCAGCTATCTTCGAGTGAATCAAAATCGAAGGTGATGCAGAGGGGTGTACCGATTTCGTCCTCACGGCGGTAACGCTTGCCGATTGAACCGGTTTCGTCGAAGTCAACCATAAACTTCTTCTGAAGCTTTTCGTAAACCTTGAGTGCATCGGGCGAAAGCTTCTTTGAGAGGGGAAGAACAGCTGCCTTGAAGGGAGCAACTGCAGGGCTGAGATGAAGAACAACTCTTGTGTCGTTCTTTTCAGCATCGATAACTTCCTCGTCGTATGCTTCGCAGAGAAGAGCAAGAACAGTTCTGTCAAGACCGTAGGTTGATTCTATGATAAAGGGAATGAACTTTTCGTTGGTTTCGGGGTCAAGATAATCCATCTTCTGACCGCTGTATTCCTGATGTCTTGTAAGGTCAAAGTTTGTTCTGTTGTGGGTGCCGTTGATTTCGCCCCAACCGAAGGGGAAGAGGAATTCGATGTCGCAGGCTGCCTTTGCATAGTGAGCAAGCTTTTCGTGGTCGTGGAAACGAAGGTTCTCAGCCTTGATGCCGAGATCCTGATAATACTTCATACCGTATTCCTTGAAGTAATCATAAAGCTCGCTGTCGGTGCCTTCCTTGCAGAAGGTCTGGAATTCCATCTGCTCAAACTCGATTGTTCTGAATGTGAAGTTACCGGGAGTGATTTCGTTTCTGAAAGCCTTACCGATCTGACCGATGCTGAAGGGAAGCTTTGCTCTCATTGTTCTCTGAACGTTGAGGTAGTTGACATATTCGCCCTGAGCGTTTTCGGGACGGAGATAAATAACGTTTTTGCTGTCGTTTGTAACGCCTCTGAAGGTCTGGAACATCAGGTTGAATTCTCTGATGTCGGTGAAATCGTGCTTACCGCAGTGGGGGCAGGGGATTGAATGAGCTTTGATGTACTCAAACATTTCCTCTTTGGTCATACCGTCTGCGTGTGCATCGGGGTTGAAATCGTCAGTGAGATTGTCTGCTCTGTGACGCTTTTTGCATTCCTTGCAGTCAAGAAGGGGATCGGAGAAGCTTGCAACGTGGCCGCTTGCTTCCCATACTCTGGGATGCATAAGGATATCTGCATCAACCTCGTAGCTGTTCTTTCTTTCCTGGATGAATCTCTTGCGCCAGGTGTCCTTGACGTTGTTTTTCATTCTTGCGCCGAGGGGGCCGTAGTCCCAGGTGTTTGCAAGGCCGCCGTAGATTTCGCTGCCTGCGAAGATGAAGCCTCTGCCCTTGCAGAGAGCAACGATTTTTTCCATTGTTTTGTCTGTGTTTTTCATCATATCCAAAACTCCCGCCATTATAATTTTTTACTCTGTTATCATACCCTAAAATTGCCTGCAAAGTCAATGATTACCGCAACTAAAAAAGACCGCGCAAAGCGGTCTTTTTTGGTGAAATGTTATATATTATATACATTTATATCGATATATAATCGCGATTGTTTGACGGGCGGAGGATAACCGCCCTTACCGAGGGCTGCATTGTTGATTTCTGAGCTTTTAAATCAGCTGTTATAAGTACCTTTGGTTTCTTCAAGAATTTCAAGGTTGCCGTCGGTTATTTTATATTTGATACTTACATATTCAACAGCTTTGGCGTTACTGTAGTCAAAATAGCCGTACCGCATATTGTAAGAATGTTCTTCGCCGTTTTCAAAATCTTCGGTGAGAACAATCGTGAAAGTTTTTTTCGCTGAATATTCAGGTACAAAGCATTCAGTAGATGAAGAGTCGATTTCGTTGAACCAGAAATATTCTCCTTCAACAGGCTGCTGTGCAGTTACGGTGTAATCGAATGCATAGTATTCATCGGGCGCATAAATGCTTACCGTATCCAAATAAATTGATTCTGCATTTGTGTTGGTCACAGCATAGTATTTCTGTTCATTGCCGTTTTGATCTGTAAAAATAATTTTATAAACATTTCCGAATTTGTCCTCATATTCGGGAGGATCTTCTTTGGTGATTATACTTTTGACTATTCCTGCGAATCCCTCAATCAGTTCTTTGCCGAAAGTGCTTTCAAAGTAGAAAACCTGTGTTTTGCCGTCGATTTCCGTTTCAACAAGTTCTACGGGACCCATAGGAATGTCACATTCCCAGACGATGCCTTTTTCAGGCTCATAGGGGAGGACAACCTTTGTTTTATCGCCGCCTGTAATATCGCCGATAACCGATGAACAGGCAAGCAAAATTATTGCAAGCGGAATGATGACTATTATTGTTATCGAGCCCATAAATTCATCTCCTTTTGTGTTGTGAATCAATCGGGATGATATGATTCTTTGATGATTTCAATTCCGTTTTCGGTTACGGAATAGGTCACGGAATAGCCCTCTTTGCTGTTGCCCGTATGCTCTCCGTAGAGGAAAGCAATAGTGTAGCTTCCTCTTTCATATTTGTCAAACGGATGAATAACGGTGAAGGTGGTTTCAGCCGTATGCGTATCAGGGTTGTAGAGAACATATTCTGAATTTGCAATGGACACATACCACGAATGAAAAATGTTCGGTTTTTCCGCTTTCACGGTGTAATCAAAATCATAATATTCACCGGGTGCATAGACGAGAAGGTCGTTTGATGACGCAGTATCCGAATTTAAACACACATAATATTTCTTTTCGTTACCGTTTTTGTCGGTAAAAATTATGCTGCTGAACTTACCTTTTTCACTGTCGGGAAGTTTAAATGCTTTATGACGGATGTAAAAAATCTGTTCGTTTCCGTCGATTTCGGTGTCGGCAAGCTGATAGAAAGAATCGTCAAGATCACATTCCCATACGATGCCTTTTTCGGGTTCATAGGGAAGAACGATTTCTGTTCTGTCATTTCCCGTCACGAACCCGAAAGCCATTGATATGATGAGAAACGGCAGAAAAATAGGAACAAGAAGAAAAATTGCAAATGCTGCGCCCATACTTTTATCTCTCCAATCTGTCAATCAGCTCAAAAAGTTCAATGTAAAAATCCTGTGTATCATCGGCTTCGTTGCCCAGACCGATAACCTTGCCGTGGTCGCCGTCCTTTGTTTCGGCAACGTTCCAGATGCCCCTCTGAATCTCTTTTTCTTTTCCTTCCGCAAACTCGATTCCCTCAACCGATAAATCAATATATTCTTCGCCGGCGGGATATCTTGCGGAAACAACGCTTACGAGTCCGTCGTTATCCTGCCAGGTTTCGTCAATGACAATTCCGCCTTCGGTTGTGCCTTTATATGAACCCATAGCAAGAGCAAACGGATAAAGAATGGGCATTGTTGAGCTGTCAGGCACCTGACCTTTAAGCAGAGTGCCATCTTTTGTTGTGCTGTAAGAATATGAGAAATAATAAACATCCTCAACGGTCTGAATTGTTTCGTTGAGCTTTGCGGCACCGTCGGGTGAGAGGTCGTAAGCGGCGTGGTCGTTGCCCGATGCGGTGATTTTGTCAATGGCGCCTTTGGCGCTGCTGTCGGTAATTCCGAAATGGTCGAGCTTGAAATCATAGATGTTTGAAGCAGGGGATGCAATTCCCGCAACACCGAAGCAGAGAGACATAAGCATTTCGGTTGTGTCGCCTATGCCGACCAGTCCGCCGACGGAGTTGAGAACTTCTGTGAGAGATGAGCCGTTATGCGGAGCGCAGAGAGTGGTTACGCTGTGCACCCAATTTCCTTTGCCGCCTGCAAAAAGCGGAGATAAATCTTCGGGTGATGCCGCTCTTTCTTCCTTGCTGCCGTATTCAAGAAGCGATGCAAGCAGACGGACTGTTGCGCCGCCGAAGCTGTGACCGAGAAGATTGATTTTTACTCTTTGTCCGCCGTTGAGTTTTTCTCCCCATTCGGGAACGAGCGGCTCGGTGAAGTCTCTGCCGTAGCGTTCGTGGTTATGTTCTTTTGAATGAGCTTCACCGTAGTCAACGGTTGTCCCCGTGAGCTGTGCGTAAAGCTCGCAGGCTCTGTCCCATGTGCTTGAAACGGGGCCGACACTCGGAGCGTGGACTTCATATCCCTGCTGTGTGAGATATTCGGTAAGGTTGCAGGCGGTTGCGCCCCAATACTGAACGGTATCGTTAACGCCGTCGCCCTCGCCCCAGCCGCCGAGACCGTGAACGAGAACATAAGGATATTTGACTTTTCCGCCGTTGAGTTCCCACCACGCTTCACGGATTCCGCCGTAATGAACGGGAACAGCTATGGCGGTGATTACGATGCATAATGCAACAATCGCCGCGATAATTTTAATCAGTTTTTTCTTTTTTGATTTTTTCGGTACCTGCGGCTGAACGGGAGCAGGTGCGGGTTCTTCAACATTATTATCGGAATAATTATCTTTGAGCAGGTAGTCGGTTGACACTTCAAAAAGCTCGCTCATTGCTATAATTTTATCTGTATCGGGAAGCGCGGTGCCCGACTCCCATTTTGAAACGGACTGACGTGATACGCCGAGAGCCTCTGCAAGAGCCTCCTGGGAAAGATTCTTTTCTTTTCTGAGTGAAATTATTTTTTCGGAAATATTCATATTTTTCCTCCTTTGTGTGTTGATGCCATTATAAACAAAGCAACGGAGTTTTTCAACCAATTCGGATTTGCATTTATAAAAATTCTTATGTAAACTCAAGTTTACATCCGGTTATATTTTATCATTATGTCTGTTTTCGGTCAATAAAAGCAGGGCGGTTCAGTCGAACCGCCCCTTTGAATCAGGAAACTACAATATATCCCATCGGGAACGGCTCAACCTCGGGAGAGTCTGTCAATGTTTTCAGTACGAGATAAAAATTGAAATCTCTCGGATCACGGTGGTTTCTCGTCATCCATCCGCTCAGGTGAACATTACCTTTGAGAAGTGTTATCAGGTCACCGTTTTTATCGGCGAATGACTGAGTGTGAACATAATCGAAATCGGGCATAGGATAAACCTCGGCATATTCTTCATATGACGTTTGCTCGGGCATTATCATTCCTGTGTCGTTTTCGTGGCGCCATCTGAGATAACGCGCTTTGAACTGAACCTCGCTGAGGAGCTCGTAATCGGTCATTTTTCTATTCCCAGCTCACGGCAGCATTCGGCAACGGCTTCCTGCATCTGTGCCATTTTCTTTTCCATATCAGCAACGAGCGCAAACTGTGTACGGCATCTGACAAGATTATGCTCGGGATATTCGGTTTTGAAATAAACATCTCCGTTTATGAAGTCGCCGAGGAAACGCATACCGCATTCGAGAGTCATAAGCTTTGATGAGAAAGCGAGCTGATTGATTTCTTCTGCAGTAAGGCTTTCGCCTGCGGTTGAAAGATAACCGAGCGCATACGCTTTGAAATATTCAAGGCTGAGCGAAACCTTCGAAACATCCTTTTCATCCTCTGCGGCGGTGTTGGCACCGAAACGGATGCTGTCGCCGAAATCGTAGAGCGAAAGTCCGGGCATAACGGTGTCGAGGTCAACAACACAGATGCCTTCGTTGGTTTCATTGTCAAACATAACGTTGTTGAGCTTTGTGTCGTTATGGGTTACGCGGAGAGGAAGCTTGCCATCTGCAACAAGGTCGAGAAGCACGGAGCAGTCCTTTTCGCGCGCGAGCACGAAATCGATTTCATCTTTAACCTGATTTGCTCTGCCCGAAAGGTCATCGGCAACCGCCTTTTTGAAGTCGGCAAATCTTGAAACGGTGTTATGGAAATTGGGGATTGTTTCAACAAGCGAATCAATGGGGTAATCCGCAAGCATATTCTGGAATTTTCCAAATGCTCTTGCGGCGTTATAAAAAGTTTTTGCGCAGTCAACGCTCTGGCAGGAATGGGTGTCGTAGATGAAATTATAGCATCTCCAGCATCTGCCTTCACCGTCGATATAATAGGGCTTGCCGTCTGCTGTAGGAATAACGGCAAGGCATTCTCTCTTAACATCTCCGCCGTTTTCGGCAACCTTTTTCTGCATAAATGCGGTAACGCCCATAACGTTTTTCATAAGACCGTCATAGTCCTTGAAAACATAGGTGTTCACTTCCTGAACAAGATATCTGTTGAGCGTGCCGTCGGCTTCACGAAATTCGAATTTATATGTATTGTTGATGTGTCCGTCGTGGAGCTGAGAGGATTTTTCAAACTCACCGCTGAAGCTGAATACACCGAGAAGTTCATTTATATTTTTGAAATTTTCCATTATTGTTCAAGCCTTTCTGAATATGATTTCGCCGAAAAATTCGGGTCTGTGAAAGTCGGGATTTTCTGTTTTAACAGGGAAATGCGAGCCGTAATGTGGAAGTGCCGCACCGTCGGCGCATTTATAGAAATTGCCTTTTATCGCTGTTTCGGTTATTCTGAAATCGGTCTGATAGAGGTCGGAAATAAAGCTTTCGGAAAGAATAATTTCGTATCCCCACGCTTTTCTGCCGTCCTCTTCGATTTCCATAGGATAAATCACGGGTTCAAGGTCGGTCAATTCTTTTATGAATACTCTGTCCGTACGGCAGGTGCCGATTTGAGAAAGATAAACGCCTTTCGGATTCACTTCAAAGTTGACATAGCGGTTATCGCCGCCGACGGGCATAAGGAAAAGCTCAAGGCAGCTGTCGGTATAAACAGGTTCGTCGCGCTTGGTGCATTCGCATCGGATATCCTCTTCGAATGACCACAGAATTGCGTGAATTCCTTCACCTTCAACCGCAAACATAGCCGCATAGCTTTCGGGCTTACAGCCGTTGACATCCCACATAAAGGAGGCGATTGCCGCAACGGGAAAATCCTTTGCCTCAGATGCCGATTTGAATATCGGAGCAGTGTATTCCACAATATCCCTCCGTAATTATTTTATCAAAATAATATTATACATTAATATAACCTGATAGTCAACAAATAAAAATGCAGCAGGAAAATCAATGAAGAAATTCCTGCTGCGGTAAAAATCATTTAATTACATAGCTTCAACAATAGCCTTTGTATCTCTTGCGATAACAAGCTCTTCGTTTGTGGGAAGAACGTAAACCTTAACCTTTGAGTTTGCGGTTGAGATTTCGCCTTCCTTGCCTCTTCTCATAATTTCGTTTGCTTCTGCATCAAGCTCAATTCCGAGGTAGCTGAGGTTGTTACATACATCTGCACGGAGGTCGAAGGTGTTTTCGCCGATACCGCCGGTGAATACGATAGCGTCAACGCCGTCCATAGCTGCAACATAGCTGCCGATAAGCTTGCGTACCTGATACTTCTGAATGCTTCTTGCAAGGTGTGCTCTTTCGTTGCCGTCTGCTTCTGCGGCGGAAACGTCTCTGTCGTCACTGCCTACGCCTGATATACCGAGAACGCCTGACTGCTTGTTGAGGATAGTGTCTGTTTCAGCGGGAGTCCAGCCTTCCTTCTGCTGAAGGTAGGTGATAACCGAGGGGTCAACGGCGCCGCAGCGTGTACCCATAATGAAACCGTCGAGGGGGGTAAGACCCATACTTGTGTCGATGCACTTGCCGCCCTTGACAGCGGTGATTGATGAGCCGTTGCCGAGATGGCAGGTAACAATCTTGAGGTCCTCAATGTTTTTGCCCATAACTTCTGCGCATCTTGCGCTTACGAAGCGATGGGATGTGCCGTGGAAGCCGTAGCGGCGTACAGCATATTTCTCGTAGTATTCGTAGGGAATGGGGAACATATATGCTTCGGGGGGCATTGTTGAGTGGAATGCGTTATCAAAAACAACAACCTGGGGAAGCTCTGCGCCGAAAACATCGATGCAGGCTCTGATGCCCTGAATGTGTGCGGGATTGTGGAGGGGAGCAAGGTCGCAAAGGCTTTCGATACCCTTGACAACTTCGTCTGTAACGAGAACGCTTTCGTTGAAGAGAGCGCCGCCCTGAACGATTCTGTGACCGATAGCGGAAATTTCACTGAGGTCATCGATAACCTTTGATGCACCTTCGGTAAGAGCCTTCTTGACCTGAAGGAATGCTTCGGTATGGTTTGACATAAACACCTTTGTTTCGAACTTTTCGCCGTTTGCGGAACCGCCGATGAAGCTGGTTTCGTTTCCGATTTTTTCACAGTTACCCTTTGCAAGAACAGCTTCGGTATCCATATCGAAAAGCTGATACTTGAGCGATGAACTGCCGCAGTTAATAACAAGAATTTTCATTTTTAACACTCCTAATAGTGAATATTTGCTTGATTTTAATCCTACAAATGTATATTATATACTTGTCAGAAAATTTTTTCAAGTGCTTTATAACATTATTTCTGTGAAAGGAGCCGTTATGAAGGTTGCAGGAATCATAACCGAATATAATCCGTTTCATAACGGCCACGCACATCTTGTAAGGATGGCAAGGGATAACGGTGCAACTCACGTTGTTGCGGTTATGAGCGGAAATTTTGTTCAGAGAGGTGAGCCTGCACTGCTTGACCGTTCGGTCAGAACAGAGGCGGCGTTGATGAACGGCGTTGACCTTGTTTTGCAGCTTCCTGCGGTCTGGGCAGCTTCTCCCGCGCAGAGCTTTGCAAGGGTTGGCGTTGAGATGCTTGACGGACTCGGCTTTGTTGACGAGCTTGTTTTCGGAAGCGAATGCGGTGATACGGAAAAGATTGTTTCCGCCGCCTGTGCGCTTGAATCCGAAGAACTCAAGCCGTTGCTTGACAGAGAATTGCAGAAGGGGATATCATTTGCGGCTGCGAGAGAAAATGCGCTCAGGATTATCAGCCCCGAAAGTGCGGATATAATAAAATCTCCGAACAATATTCTCGGTGTTGAATACGTTGCGGCATTGAGAAGAATCGAGAGCAAAACTGTGCCCGTGACATTCCCGAGAATCGGAGCAGAGCACGATGCAAAAGAAAGCAGCGGCAGAATCGCGTCTGCGTCATATATCAGAGAACGGTTTCCCGACGGAGAATGGGAAAGCTTTGTACCTGCCAATGCGGCGGAAATCTATAAAAACGCCCCGGTTGCCGATATAAAAAGAATAGAGAATGCAATGCTTTACAGAATGCGCACCGCCGATTCCGAATCGCTTTCCAAGGCACCCGATATCAGCGAAGGCATTGAAAACAGAATTGTTTCGGCATCCGAAAAGGCGAAAACTCTTGAAGAACTTTATCTTCTCTCAAAAACCAAACGCTATTCACACGCAAGAATAAGACGGATTATTCTTAATTATTTTCTCGGCTTTACCGCTGAAGATGCCACACTTCCCGTACCTTATTTAAGAGTAATCGGATTCAACGAAAAAGGCGCAGAGCTTATCAGAAAAGCCAAAGAAACCGCTCGTTTGCCGGTTATAACCAAAGCGGCAGACATCGCATCGCTCGGCGAAAATGCGCAGAGAATATTTTCTCTCGAATGCAAAGCGGGGGATGTTTATGCACTGTGCTTCGAAAATATTGTTGCTTGCGGAGATGAAAAACGCAGCCGTCCAATCATTAAATAGTTTTTGCCGATATTATTTATAATTATTAAAACTTTATATATCTTGTGAATTTACAATTCGGGAATCCCTTGTCCTGGCAGAGAAATATTCTGCTTTTTCGGATAAAGGGATTTTTTGCTTGCTGTTTTACAAGAGTGAAAATCAACGTGTTTTTATGGTCACAATTAACAAAACATAAAAAATAATAAACAAAAATCACTTGCTGAAATTTGTAAATTTCGTATGAATGCACAAACAATTATTTTTTAAAATTAATTTAATAATTTTTATTGACAAAACAATACTTTTCGCATATAATATCTTCTCGCAATTGTAAAATGGAAATTAATACCCTATAATTTATCCTTTATTACGCGTAATATAGGGAATCAGGGGTGGAGTTTCCGTAACAAAATTCGGCATTCCACACGGAAATGGAAGATTTAAAGAAACGGAGTGATTTAGCCTAATGCTGAAAACAAAAACCGTTAAACGAGGAAGCTGTGAGCGTCAGAGCTTCGGAAAAATCAACGAGGTTATGGATATGCCCAACCTCATTGAAATCCAGAAGGCTTCCTACAAATGGTTCATTGAAACCGGCCTCAAGGAGGTTTTTCGTGATACGGCGGACATCACGGATTACACCGGAAACTGGGTGCTCAGCTTTGTTGACTACAGAATGGACGACAAGCCGAAGTACACGGTTCGTGAATGTAAGGAACGCGATGCAACATACGCAGTTCCTATGAGAGTAACCATTCGCCTTCAGAACAAGGAAACAGGCATCATCAAAGAGTCGGAAGTCTTTATGGGTGATTTTCCCCTTATGACCGAAAGCGGCACCTTTGTTATCAACGGCGCAGAGAGAGTTATCGTTTCTCAGCTTGTCCGTTCACCCGGTGTTTACTACGGAATGACTCACGACAAAACCGGTATCGAGCTTTACACCAGCACCATCAACCCCAACAGAGGCGCCTGGCTTGAATACGAAACCGATGCCAACGACATTTTCTATGTCCGTATCGATAAAAACAGAAAAATTTACATCACTGCTTTCATCCGTGCTCTCGGTCTGAGCAGCAATGAAGATATCCGTGCGTTCTTCGGCGAAGATAACAAGCTCGAAGCAACACTCGAGAAGGATGAAACCAGAAACACCGAAGAAGCTCTTATGGAAGTGTTCAAGAAGCTTCGTCCCGGTGAACCCGTTACTCTCGAATCCGCACAGCAGCATATCGACAATCTTTTCTTTGATCCTCACAGATATGATATTTCCAGAGTGGGACGTTATAAATATAACAAAAAGCTTTCAATGCTCAACAGACTCCCCGGATGCACAGTTGCTCAGCCCGTTATTTCGGAATATACCGGCGAGCTTCTTGCTGAGCCCGGCGAGGTTCTCACAAAGCAGAAGGCTCTCGAAATCGAGAACGCAGGCGTTATGAAGGTTGTTGTTGCCTGCGAGGACGGCAGCGAGCTGTTCGTCATCTCGAACGGTATGGTTTATGCAGATGCAGTTCTTCCCGTTGAAATCTCTAAAGAAGAGCTTGAAGCAATCGGCATCAACGAAAAGGTACGTTATTCCGTTCTTCACGAAGTTATCGAGAAGTGCGGTGACGACAAGGCAGCTCTTCTTGCCGAGATGGCAGAGCGCTGTGATGACCTTATTCCCAAGCACATTATTGTTGACGATATCTTTGCATCGGTCAACTATGTCAACTGCCTGACCAAGCGCGTCGGTAATGTTGACGATATTGACCATCTGGGCAACAGAAGAATCCGCTCCGTCGGCGAACTTCTTCAGAATCAGTTCAGAATCGGTCTTGCAAGAATGGAAAGAGTAGTCCGCGAGAGAATGGCGATTCAGGCTCAGGAGGATGAAGAAAAGATTACTCCGCAGAATCTTATCAACATCCGTCCCGTTACCGTAGCAATCAAGGAATTCTTCGGTTCCTCACCGCTCTCACAGTTTATGGACCAGACCAACCCCCTTGCCGAGCTTACTCACAAGCGCCGTCTTTCGGCTCTCGGCCCCGGCGGTCTTTCACGAGACAGAGCAGGTTTCGAGGTTCGTGACGTTCACTATTCTCACTACGGCAGAATGTGTCCCATCGAAACTCCCGAAGGTCCCAACATCGGTCTTATTTCTTACCTTGCAACTTTCGCAAAAATCAACGAATACGGCTTCATCGAAACTCCTTACAGAAAGATTGATAAGGAAACCGGCAGAGTCCTTGATGAAGTTGAATATATGACTGCCGACACCGAGGACGATTTCATCGTTGCTCAGGCTAACGAAGCTCTTGATGAAAACAACTGCTTCGTAAGGCAGAAGATTACTGCAAGACAGAGAGATGAATTCATCGAAATCGACCGTTCAAGAGTTGATTATATGGACATCTCGCCCAAGATGGTTGTTTCCGTTGCTACCGCAATGATTCCCTTCCTTGAAAACGACGACGCAAACCGTGCTCTTATGGGTTCGAACATGCAGCGTCAGGCAGTTCCTCTGCTCAAGACCTGCGCTCCCATCGTCGGTACCGGTATGGAATACAAGGCTGCAGTTGACTCGGGCGTAACAGTCCTTGCAAAGCAGTCGGGTACAGTTGCAAAGGTAAGCGCAGACAGCATCATCATCAAGAATGATGACGGAACAAGCGATTACTACGAACTCATCAAGTTTATGCGCTCCAACCAGGGCACCTGCACCAACCAGCGTCCCATCGTTGCAGCAGGTCAGAGAGTTGAGAAGGGTGAAGTTATCGCAGACGGCCCCGCAACAGACCACGGCGAAATCAGTCTCGGAAAGAACGCTCTCGTAGGCTTTATGACCTGGGAAGGCTATAACTACGAAGATGCTGTTCTTATCAACGAAAAACTCGTTCGTGACGATGTTTACACATCCGTTCACATTGAAGAATATGAGACCGAAGCAAGAGATACCAAGCTCGGTCCCGAAGAAATCACAAGAGATATTCCCAACGTCGGCGAGGATGCACTCGGCAACCTTGACGAGCGCGGAATTATCAGAATCGGTGCAGAGGTTCACTCGGGCGATATCCTTGTCGGCAAGGTAACTCCCAAGGGCGAAACCGAGCTTACCGCTGAAGAAAGACTTCTCCGTGCAATCTTCGGCGAAAAGGCAAAGGAAGTCAGAGACACCTCTCTCAAAGTTCCCCACGGCGAATACGGTATCGTTGTTAACGTTGAAGTTTTCACAAGAGAAAACAGCGATGAGCTTTCACCCGGCGTTAACAAGGTAGTCCGTTGCTACATCGCTCAGAAGCGTAAGCTTTCAGTCGGCGATAAGATGGCGGGCCGTCACGGCAACAAGGGTGTTGTTTCAAGAATTCTTCCTCAGGAAGATATGCCCTTCCTTCCCGACGGTACTCCTCTTGATATCGTTCTTAACCCCCTCGGCGTTCCCTCCCGAATGAA
>JAZSLR010000079.1:0-17897 GCA_045535475.1 Acutalibacteraceae bacterium
TATTTTTCAACAAGAACCTGTGTGATGGGGGAGAGGTCAAGACCTGTTTTGGCAATAACTCTGAGTTCTTCTTCGTTATCTGCAACGCCGCCACCGCCGCCGCCGAGTGTGAACGCAGGACGGATGATGATGGGATAACCGATTTTGTTTGCAATTTCAACGGCTGTTTCAACGTCGTTTGCAATTTCGGAAGGAATAACGGGCTGGTTAATGGAGGTCATTGTGTCGCGGAACATCTTGCGGTCTTCAGCCTTGTCAATAGCCTCTGCGTTTGTGCCGAGAAGCTTAACGCCCATCCTGTCAAGATAGCCGTCTTTGCTCAGCTGCATTGCGATTGTAAGACCTGTCTGGCCGCCGAGACCTGCAAGCAGGCTGTCAGGGCGTTCCTTTTCGATAATTCTTTTAACGGTTTCGGCAGTAAGGGGCTCAAGATAGATTTCATCTGCAAGAGCCTTGTCCGTCATAATGGTTGCGGGGTTTGAGTTAACAAGAACAACGTCAAGACCTGCGTCTTTAAGAACACGGCAAGCCTGAGTGCCTGCATAGTCAAACTCGGCAGCCTGACCGATAACAATGGGACCTGAGCCGATGAGCATTACTTTTTTAATGTCTTTGCTGATTGGCATTGCAAATCCTCCCCATATTGAAAATCCTGAAATTATTAACTGAATCAGTCTTTAAGAAGCTTAACAAGAACAGCCTTCTGGGCGTGAAGTCTGTTTTCTGCTTCCTCAAAAATCTCTTTTGCGTGAGCCTCAAACACCTTTGCGGTGATTTCTTCTTCACGGTGAGCAGGCAGGCAGTGGAGAACCATTGCATCGCTCTTTGCAACAGCCATAACGCTGTCGTTAATCTGATAGCCGTCAAAAATCTTCTTGCGTTCTTCAGCTTCAGCTTCCTGACCCATTGATGCCCAAACGTCTGTGTAAAGAACATCTGCATCCTTTGCAGCTTCAAGCACGTCGCTTGTGCAGGTGAAGTCGCCGTTTTCACTTGCCCACTTCATAATTTCTGCATCGGGTTTATAACCGTCAGGGCAGCCTATGCTAACGCTCATACCCATCTTGATACCGCCGACGATAAGCGAGTTTGCCATATTGTTGCCGTCGCCGATGTAGCAGAGCTTGTTGCCTTTGATTGCACCCTTGAACTCACGGGTGGTCATAAGGTCAGCAAGTACCTGGCAGGGGTGGCAATAGTCTGTAAGACCGTTGATGATGGGGATTGAGCCGAACTCTGCAAGAGTTTCAACGTCGCTCTGTGCAAAGGTTCTGATCATAATGCCGTCAAGGTAACCGGAAAGAACTCTTGCCGTGTCATTAACAGGCTCACCTCTGCCGAGCTGAATATCGTGAGAGCTGAGGAAAAGAGCCTGACCGCCGAGGTCATACATACCAACCTCGAAGGAAACTCTTGTTCTGGTGGATGATTTTGCGAAAATCATACCGAGAGTTTTGCCCTTGAGAAGGTGATGCTCAATTCCGTTTCTCTTTTCATATTTGAGCTGGTCTGCGAGATTAAGAATCTCATTGATTTCTTCTGTGCTCAAATCCATGAGCTTAAGTAAATGCTTGTTGTTCATATGCGCCTCCGGATTATACAAATTCTATGAATAATTATACACTAAATTGGTGATAAGTCAATGTCATAGTGAATGTATATGCAATATCTTTGCGAAAAAATTTTGTGAAATTTGACAATGCATAAAATATGACCGCACTGACCTTATTATATTCGATACATTATAACACATTATTTTCAATAATAAAAGACCTATGGTAAACTTTTTTGAAAAAAATTATGCGGAAATATCAGTGTTTTTTTATCACTTTTATCAATAAAAAACAGCGAAGCCAACCGAATGGCTCCGCTGTCTGATTTATTTTATGGGGCAATGGTTAGTTGCAACAATGTCAATTCCTGTGCCGAGAATATCGGCAACAAGAACGTCGCCAAGCTTAACGGGTGCTTTGACAGATGCGCTGTAGATAACGCCCATGCAATCAAAAATCTTATCCTTGGGAAGAGCACCTGCCGATTTGCAGGGAACAACGTTGAAAACGCCGCCCTCAACCTTAACGGTTGTTGCAAGGCTTCTTACGGGGTTTGTAACTTCTGTTCTTGCATAAGCGTCGCCTCTTTTACAGGTGTTGCCGGTAACGGAAGTGATAACGCCGTTATCGTCGATTTCAACAGTAACGCCGCAACCCATGGGACAGGCTACGCAAATAATATTTTTCTGCATATCAATCACTCCTCCACCGAAATTTCAATCACGCCGCCCTCGGCAAACTTTTTGAGCATATCATTCTTGATGATAACGCTTTCCATTTCACCTGGTGCAAGACGGGGCCTTTTTTTGCTGATGATTTCTTCGCCGTTATATTTAACAACTGTTTTTGCGTTTTTATAAACCTGACCGACTCTGAAATAGAGCTTAACGTCGCCTTCGTTTTTAACGTTAACCTTCTGGGGTACGATGTAACGAACACCGCTGACGCCCTTTGTGGTTATGTATTCGGGTTCTTCATTGCCGCCGAGAACAAACTTTGCGGCGCCTTCGCCTGCAGTCTGGCTTTCAAGAGTAACGTAGTCAACAAGGTCATGAACGTGAAGAACGTTGCCGCAGGCAAAAACACCCTTGTGAGAAGTTTCTCTGTTTTCGTCAACAACAGCGCCGCTTGTAACGGGGTCAAGCTCAATGCCGACTGCTCTTGTGAGCTCGTTTTCGGGGATAAGACCAACCGAAAGAAGAAGCGTGTCGCATTCGATATATTCTTCAGTTCCGGGAATGGGTCTGCGGTTTTCGTCAACGTTGGCAATTGTAACGCCTTCAACTCTGTCCTTGCCGTGGATGCCGATAACCGTGCAGCTCAGGCGCAGAGAAATGTTGAAGTCGTCAAGGCACTGAACAATGTTTCTTGTAAGACCGCTTGAATAGGGCATAAGCTCGCAAACAACTTTTACTTCTGCGCCTTCAAGTGTCATACGGCGTGCCATAATAAGGCCGATGTCGCCCGAGCCGAGAATAACGACCTTTTTGCCGGGCATATAGCCGTCGATGTTAACGTTTTTCTGGGCTGTGCCTGCGCTCATAACACCTGCAGCTCTTGAGCCTGCGATGTTAAGTGCGCCTCTGGGTCTTTCGCGGCAACCCATTGCAAGAATAACCGCCTTTGCCTGGATTTCAAGCAGACCGTCGGTTTTGTTAACGGCATAAACCACGTTGTTTTCTGTGATTTCAAGTGCCATTGTGTCGGTTTTATATTCGATTTCTTTTTCGTTTACAAGCTCAATGAATCTGTCGGCATATTCGGGACCCGAAAGCTCTTCACCGAAGTAATGCAGACCGAAGCCTGTGTGAATGCACTGTTCAAGAATACCGCCGAGAGTTTCGGCTCTTTCAAGAATAAGAATGCTGTCAACGCCGCATTCCTTTGCTTTGAGAGCAGCAGCCATGCCTGCGGGACCGCCGCCGATAACAACTATATCATAATTAAGCATAATCTCCGCCTCACTTTGTTCTTTCGTAAAGAATTTTTGAATTGCCGCCGAATTTGGTGATTTCATTGATTTCAACACCAAGCTCGCGTGCGAGAAGCTCAACAACCTTTGAGCCGCAGAAACCGCCCTGGCATCTGCCCATACCTGCTCTTGTTCTTCTCTTTACGCCGTCAACATCTCTCGCGCCTGCGGGAGCGTTGATTGCATCAAGAATTTCACCCTCTGTTATTGTTTCGCAGCGGCAGATGATTCTTCCGTATGCGGGATTTTTTTCGATAAGAGCCTTGCGTTCGTCATTTGACATATGTCTGAAGCGAACGGGTTCTTCTCTTACGGGGTTGAAGTCTGCTTTTTCTTCGGCAGAAACAGCATTGAGAATAATATCTTTAACATAAAGTGCAATTGCGGGAGCTGATGAAAGACCGGGGGATTCAATGCCCGCAACATTAATGAACTGAGGATTCTTTTCGCTCGGTTCAATTATGAAATCGTTTCTGTCGCAATGCGCTCTGAGTCCGGCAAATGAAGTAATAACATCTCTTGTTGTGAGGCAAGGGATGGATTTTTTTGCAACGGTAAGAACATCGCCGAGAGTGTCAGCCGATGTTGCAACGTCGTTTTTATCGTCAATGTCAATTGCGCTCGGTCCGATAAGGAGATTACCGTCAACCGTGGGGGTTACGAGGATACCCTTACCCATCTTTGAGGGGCACTGGAAAATAGTATGGTTTGCAAGGTGACCGACTGATTTGTCACAGAGCATATATTCACCCTTGCGTGGTGTTGTATGAATGGAGGTGTCACCGATGAGAGCTGCAATTTCATCGCAGTATACGCCTGCGGCGTTGATAACATATTTTGTGTTGATTTCATTTTCACCGTCGTAAAGAACGAATTCACCGTTATTGAAATCAATTTTTTTCACTTCGAAATTACGGATGAAATCAGTTCCGTTGACAACTGCATTTTCAGCCGCAGCAATTGTGAGCTCATAGGGGCAGACGATACCTGCCGAGGGTGCCCAGAGAGCTGCTTTTGCTTCGTCGCTGATAAACGGCTCTGCATCCTTAAGCTTTTCTCTGTCATAGATTTCAAGACCGGGAACGCCGTTTGTGTTACCTCTTTCAAGAAGTTCACCGAGAGTTTCAACCTCTTCATCCGAAAAAGCAACAACAAGCGAACCGACAGGCTTGAAAGGAACGCCGAGAGTTTTGCAAAGCTCGGGCATAAGAGCAGTTCCTTCAACGTTAAGCTTTGCTTTTAATGTGCCGGGTTTTGCATCGTAGCCTGCGTGCACTATTGCGCTGTTGGCTTTTGAGGTGCCCATTGCCATATCGTTGCACTTTTCAACGAGGGCAATTTTAAGGTTGTAGCGGCTGAGTTCACGGGCAATAAGCGAACCGATAACGCCTGCGCCTACAACGGCAACATCATAGTTCATTGATAAAACCTCCGTAGTTTTAAATTCCGCAAATAATTATATCACAATCATAAAATATAAACAATATTTTTTCTGTTTAAAATTCGATAAATTTCAAATTTTAAATGGATATTTTATAACGTGAATAATGATTATTGACAAATCCGCCATTTTAAGGCAAAATATATGGGAAAAGATTTTTAAAAAGGATGCTGATTAATATGATGACAGATATCGAAATTGCTCAGTCCGTTACAATGAAACCGATAACGGAAATTGCCGATGCCGCAGGCATAGATTCAAAATATCTCGAGCAGTACGGCAATTACAAGGCAAAGGTTGACCTTTCACTCCTCAAAGAGAACACCAATCCCGAAGGCAAGCTTATTCTTGTTACAGCTATCACTCCCACACCCGCAGGCGAGGGTAAAACAACAACAACAATCGGTCTTGCCGACGGTCTTAAGAGAATAGGCAAGAATGTTATGGTTGCTCTGCGTGAGCCTTCGCTCGGACCCGTTTTCGGTGTCAAGGGCGGTGCGGCAGGCGGCGGCTATGCTCAGGTTGTTCCTATGGAAGATATCAACCTTCATTTCACAGGCGACTTCCACGCAATCGGTGCGGCGAACAATCTTCTTGCAGCAATGCTTGATAACCATATTTATCAGGGCAATTCTCTCAATATTGACCCCAGAAGAATCACTTGGAAGCGCTGCGTTGATATGAACGACAGACAGCTCCGTTTTGTTACCGACGGTCTCGGCGGCAGAGTAAACGGCGTGCCCAGAGAAGACGGATACGACATCACCGTTGCTTCCGAAATTATGGCTGTACTTTGCCTTGCAACCTCAATAACCGACCTTAAAGAAAGACTTTCAAGAATTATCGTCGGCTATACTTATGATGAAAAGCCCGTTACCGCAGGTCAGCTCAATGCTGCAGGCGCAATGACAGCTCTTCTCAAAGACGCTCTCAAGCCCAACCTTGTTCAGACTCTTGAAGGCACACCCGCACTCGTTCACGGCGGTCCTTTTGCAAATATCGCTCACGGCTGTAACTCCGTTATGGCTACAAAGCTTGCAATGAAGCTCGGCGATTACGCTATAACCGAAGCAGGCTTCGGCGCAGATCTCGGTGCCGAAAAGTTCCTTGACATCAAGTGCCGTTACGCAGGTCTTACACCCAGTGCAGTTGTTGTTGTAGCAACAATCAGAGCGCTCAAGATGCACGGCGGCGTTCCCAAGTCAGAGCTTGCGGGCGAAAATCTTGAAGCACTTGAAAAGGGTATTCCCAATCTTCTCCGTCACGTTTCAAATATCAAGAATGTATATAAACTTCCCTCCGTTGTTGCGGTCAACAGATTCCCGACCGATACCGATGCAGAAGTTGAACTCATCATCGAAAAGTGCAAGGCACTCGGCGTTAATGTTGTTCTTTCAAATGTATGGGCAGAAGGCGGCAAGGGCGGCGAAGAGCTTGCAAAAGAGGTTGTTACTCTTTGTGAACAGCCCAACGATTTCACATTCTCATACGAGCTTGAAGGCTCAATCGAGGACAAGATTGAAGCTGTTGTCAAGAAGGTTTACGGCGGCGACGGCATCAGCGTTCTTCCTGCTGCAAAGAAGCAGATTGCGGCTCTTGAAGCAATGGGATATGCAAATCTTCCCGTTTGTATGGCAAAAACACAGTACAGCTTCTCGGATGACCCGACAAAGCTCGGCGCACCCGAAAACTTCACAGTTACAATCAAGAATGTAAAAATTTCCGCAGGCGCAGGATTCATTGTTGTTCTTACGGGTGATATTATGACGATGCCCGGTCTTCCCAAGGTGCCTGCCGCAGAAAAGATTGACGTTGACGAAAACGGCAAAATCAGCGGACTTTTCTAAAATATAAATATAACCGTCACAGTCATTGATTGTGGCGGTTTATTAATGGTGATATAATGCTGAATTTCAGAATTGATGAAAAATCCTCGTGGGAAAAGATAAAAGAAAGCGGAAAATCCGTTGTAATTTACGGAATGGGCAACGGCGCCGATAAAGTTATTGATGAATTCAACAGACTTGAAATCCCCGTTCTCGGCGTTACTGCAAGCGACGATTTCGTAAGAGGACAGATTTTCAGAGGCTTTACGGTAAAAAAGCTCTCCGAATTTGACGGTGATTTTATTATCGCTGTCGGCTTTGCAACCTGCATTTCCGAGGTTATGAATCATATTTATTCATTGTCGGAAAAATACAGGGTTATTGTGCCCTGCGTACCCGTTTTCGGTGACGAAATATTCAACCGTGAATTCGTTGAAAATAACGCGGAAAAAATCAATGCGGTGCACAGCCTTTTTGATTCCGAATCAAGGAGAATTTTTGAGGGATGCGTTAATTTTATGTTTGGCGGAGAGCTTGAAACCCTTAAATCAATAACTTCCGAAAAAGATGAAGTTTTCAAAAACGTTTTAAAACTTAATTCATCCGAAAGCTATCTTGATTTGGGTGCATATAAAGGGGATACGGTTGAAGAGTTTCTGCATTATTGCGGCGGTGATTACGAAAGCATAACCGCGCTTGAACCCGACAGAAGAACTTTCAGAAAGCTCTGCGATTATCTTGAAAATATTCCCCGCTCAACCGCTTATCAGAAGGCAATATATAATGAAATAACAACTCTTTGCTTCAGCAGTAAAGCAGGCAGGCAGTCAACGATATCCGATAAAGGCGAAGAGATTGAAACGGCAACCGTTGACGTGCTATGCAAAAACAAAAGAGTAACATATATCAAAATGGACGTTGAGGGTGCAGAAAAAGAGGCAATTGATGGCGCGGAAATCACTCTTAAAGAACAAAAACCCAAGCTCAACATCGCAATTTATCACAGAAGTGCCGATATGTTTGAATTGCCGCTGAAAATTGCCGAAATCAATCCCGATTATAAATTCCATATCCGCAGACATCCCTATATACCTTGCTGGGATATGAATTTATATTGTATTTAACGGAGGTAGTATAATGCGAAACGACGAAATGTATCTTCAATTATATCTTATCCGTCACGGCGAAAGTATGGGTAACATTGAAACCGATGAAAAATTTGATACCGTAAATCCGCCGCTGACTTCTCACGGCAAAAAGCAGGCACAGGCACTCGGAAAAAGATTTGCTTCTCTCGATAATTACACACTCTATGCAAGTCCGCTTGACAGAGCAAGAGAAACTGCATCGCATATATCAAACAATTTTATAATTGATTCGGAATTGTTTGAAAAAGGTGTAAGACAAACCGACGGGGGATTTGAAGATTTTAATGAAACCGATGCCGAATGCTATGAGCGTGCAAAAAGAGTAATTGAAAGAATAAAAGCAAAGCATCGTAATCATGAAAATGTGATTATCGTTGCCCACGGAATGTTTCTTAATCAGCTGATAAAAGCCGCGCTTGATATTCCCTATGACCTTATACGTCTTTCGGTTTACAATGCTTCCGTTACCAAAATTAATTTCTGCGATGACGAACCCACAAAACTCGCACTGCAGAACGATGTTGCACATCTGATTGAAACAGACGGCGAAAAACTTTTCTGGATGTAAAAAAGACCCACAGAGTTGATTCTCTGTGGGTTTGATTTTTTTTAGGGCATATACGGATTATCGTCGAATTCGTAATTTTCGGGCATTATCATCGGACGGAAGTAATTGATTGTGTAATCAATTCCCCACTGACCTTTTTTGCCGTGCCAATATTCTGAATGAGGCTCGATTGAAAGCATACCGTTATAATCCTTGGTGTAAAGGATATCCATTGCCGCGCCCCAATTGATGCAGTCAAGTCCTGCGGGTGCATCGTCATAAACATCGTTATCGAAATAAACACAGCCTTTGAGGTGGAAATGATAGAATCTGTCGCCCCAGTCACGCATTTCGGCAAGATAGTTGCCGTTATCGTAAATGCAATGGGAAATGTCGTATTTGATGCCGAGCTCGGGAAGTGCGGAAAGAACAACTTCCCATACCTTCGGCTCAACAACAAAATTCTCCCAGCGGCAGTTATATACGGCGATTTTAACGCCCTTATCTCTTGCAAAATCAATGAGCTTTCCGAGATAATCAATTGCTATGTTGCAGTTTTCGTAGAACGATTTTCCGTCAACGTAGTTAACGCCGCAGTTATAAACGGGGCATCCGATAATCGAAGCGGCTTCAATAATGTTTTTATCTGCCTGCAAAGCTTCGGGAATGACATCGCCGTTGTCATCGATTCTTGTCATACCCCATCTGCCCATCGAGCCGACGGCAACATTATATTTTTCGGAGTAACCTTTGATTTCGTGTGCCTTTGAAAGAAATTCTTCCGAATCATAGTTATGGTTTACGCAGAATTCGACCGCTTCAAGACCTTTTTCGTGAACGTATTTTATGCAGCCTTCGCTCCATCCGTTAATAATACCGAGTTTCATTTTTTATTCTCCTTTATTATTTCAAATTTATTTTTACCGTGTTTTTTTCAATCAGTTCAATCGGATGATATGACATCTTTGATTTTCTGAGTCCTTCATCACCGCAGTCTTCTTCACGGTTGACATATTTTATTTCATCGCCCGATGCATACATATGCAAATACTGATTGGTCAGCATCTGGTATGCACCGCCGTAGGAAATATCCGCTTTCTCAATATGGCAGAAAAGAGTATCGCCGACAATTTCGCCGATTGAATAGCCTGCAATTTTCCCGTCAACCTTAAGAACACCGCCGAGCATATCATATATTTCATAGTTTTCAAGAACTTCAATGCACATCTGAAGCTCAAGATTTGCGCTTTCATCCTTCTCGGAATTGAAGGTGAAATTTTTTGTGAATTCAATTAAATCGTGAATGTTTTCACTATTAATGGGTTCAAAAGTCCAATTCTGATAAAGCTTTCTGAATTTATTGATATGATTTCTCGGAGTGCTGTATTTTTTGCCCGTGAGATTGAGCATTGCATCCTTTTCATAAAGATAATCAAACCAATCTCTGTCGGCATCCGCTTCAAAATCATCATAGCGTTCCTTGATTTTTTCAAGCTCTCTTTTATTAACCGTGCACAGAATCATCGGAATGCCGTTTGCTTTGCAGTATTCCTCAATTTTATCAAGCGCATTGTCAATGTTTCTGCCGATGGGAAATATAAATCTTGAATCCGAAGAAAGAATAAGAGTGCCGTCCTCAATCGCAAAAGAATTTTTGAAATAATCTCTCCACATAGCCGTTGCGCCCGCAGAACGGTCGCATTGTCTTTCAGGATAGGCGTTAAAATATGCTTTCAGAATTTTTATGTCTTCAAGTCCGATTTTTTTGAGTGATAACATATTGCACCTTTTTTACATTTTTATTTACACATAATTATATCATCTCCGTTTTGAAATGTAAATATTGTAATTTATCCAAAAAGATTATAAATTCTATTGATTATATTTTCTATATCTGTTATATTTTATATGATTATGAATGCAGAGGTGTCTATATGAAAAAGCCTTACAAACTCAAACCCCATATTTGCAGATTTTGCTCTTTATATTCCCTGAATGACAGTTCTGTTCCCGCAGAATTAATGACATTTAAAAATGATGTTCCCGACCTTAAAGGATTCCCTTATCCGCTTCCCTCAAAGAAATCCGATTACACCTGCTGTGCAAAAACGGGTGATATCGAATGGTACGGTGCATCAAACGGTCTGACCCGTTACGATAAAAATGCTGAAAGAGATGAAGATGTCATTATGTATTTCAGCGCACCGAGAGACCTTTTCGACAATAACGTCAAAGCAATTATGCCCGACGGTGAAAATGTCTGGGTTTTAACCGATACCGGCGCAACATATATTGAAATGAGAATGATATCCGCTGAAGAAAAAGCAATGATTCTTCTTGCGGAATCGGAAAAATATGTTGACCGCAGAGGTATGAAGAGCCAGAAAAGACTTGCGGAGGGAAGAAATCTTGATTCGATTTTTCCTTACGGTCATTCTGATAACGACGGAAGCTTTACCGTCGGTTTTTCGCTCGGCGAAATATTCAGATATGCTACATATAAACGTGAAAAGGGCGCTGACCATCCCGACACAATCGAAGCAAAAAAGGTTGCAACAAAAGCTGTTGAAGCGAACCTTCTTCTTCTCTATGTTCATTGCAGAGGTGACGGCTTTGCCGCAAGAACATATCTTTGTGCCGATGAACCTGTTCCCGATGACGGTCTGTTTTTCAGAATAACAGATAACAAGGCTACCTGCCTTGAAACAACCGACTCGGTTAAAAAAGGCGTTTCGGGAGTTGTGATTGACGCTTCGGCTGAAATTCCCGAAAGACTTGCAAAGCTTTTCACCGACCTCGGCTATACCAAGAATGATATCATTTATAAAGCTGACACAAGCAGCGATGAAATATCGCATCATTTCCTTCATTTTCTTTTTGCTCACGAGCTTCTCGGCTGCGATGACCCCGAGCTTGATGAGATTATTAAGGATTCCGCAAAGAATATGCTTGCTCACATAATCGACCACGGCTATGAGCTTCACGATTTCACCGGCAAACCAACAACCTGGGCAAAATGGAGCACAGATTATTTTGCAAGCGAATTCGGCTGGGTTGACGGCGCACTCAATGCCGCAGAGCTTCTTATGTATCACCTTGTTACAATGAAGATTACGGGCGAAGAGGGCAGATGGAAAGAAAGCTACGACCATCTTGTCAACGACCTCGGCTATGCGGATATGACAACCGAGCATTTCAACAGACTTTACCACGCAAGCCTTGCAGGCAGCTTTGACTATGTTGAAGATATAATGTACGGCGACCATATGCTTGCAACTCTCTCATTCTGGGGTCTTTGCACTCTTGAAACCGATGCAGAGCTTCTTAAAAAGTACAGATACGGCTACAAGGCGTGGAGAACATCGATTGAAAGAGAGCACGTTCCCGGCTACGACCTTCCGTATGCACTCGCTTGTCCCGATGAGAAAATTGACCTTGACCGCCTTGCAGGATGGTTTTACAGAACAAACAGCAGCCGTCTTGCCGCGGGTGTAAGTATGGTCGGCAGACACGACGTTGCAGTCAGAACACGCAGAAACGGCTATAAAGAAATTTCCGCTCTGATGCCGCCCGATGAAACATTCATCTCGAAGTACGACAGAAATCCCGTTGAGTATAAAAACGAGGATTCCGGCGGAATAATGTGCGTTGAAAGCTGTTATGTTTATACGTTCGGTTACTGGCTCGGCAGATATTACGGATTCTTTGAATAATGAGGTAAGATTATGAATAATAAATTGCATATTATCAGCAACGCTCATCTTGACCCGATCTGGCTCTGGAGATGGCAGGAAGGCTGCGGCGAAGTTCTTCAGACATTCAGAAGCGCGGTTGACCGCATAAAAGAATACAAAGGTCTTGTTTTCACCTGCTCCTCGGCTTCGTACTATAAATGGGTTGAAGAAATCGATCCCGAGCTTTTTGAAGAGATCAGAAAGCTTGTCAAAAAGGGTAAATGGGTGCCCGTCAATGGCTGGTGGGTGCAGCCCGACTGCAATATGCCCTTTGCAGAGAGTTTTGCACGTCAGGCGCTTTACAGCCAGCTCTATTATTACGAAAAATTCGGCAAAATCTGCGAAGTCGGATATAACGTTGATTCATTCGGTCATAATGCAATGCTTCCTCAATTTCTCAACAACGGCAGAATGAGATGCTATGTTATGATGCGCCCCGGTATGCACGAAAATGCCGAAATCCCCGAGAATCTTTTCTGGTGGGACAGCGCCGACGGCTCAAGGGTTATGACTTACAGAATTCCTGAGTGCTATTGCGTCAACGGCAAGAATGCTATTGACAGCGAATTGGCTTCGCTTCGTGAACGTGCAGAAAAAACCGGTCACGGAATGATGTTCTTCTTCGGTGTGGGTAACCACGGCGGCGGACCGACAAAGGGCGACCTTGATTATCTTCTCGAGCTGAAAGATAACGGCTATGAGGAGCTTGAATATTCATCACCCAATGATTATTTTGAGGAAATGTGCGCCGACAGAATTGAGCTTCCCGTATGGAGCGATGAGCTTCAGCATCACGCAAGCGGCTGCTATTCCGCTACATCAATGGTAAAACAGCTTAACAGAAAAGCTGAATTCTGGCTTGCAAATGCCGAGAAATGGAACACCGTATCTTCAAAAATCAGCAATCTTCCCGCGGCTACCGAGGAATTCGGCAAAGCCTGGAAAGAGGTATGCTTCAATCAGTTCCACGATATTTTCTGCGGATGCTCTATTATGGAAGCATATGATGATGTGCGCGACAGTATGGGTTACGCAATGAAAATTGCCGCTAACGAAGAAAATAAGGCGATGCTCAAAATTGCGGGTATGGTTGATACCTGGCTTGACGGTGTAACCGATGCTCAGACAAGAGAAGTGCGCCATCATTGCAGAAATCTTAAATTTCCCAGACCCATTATCGTTTTCAATCCCAATTCATTTGAGGTTGAAACAAACGTCAGAACATATCATCCTTCAAAGAAGGTTGAGGACAGCAACGGAAATGAAGTTATATTCCAGAATGTCCGTTCATCACGTTCAAACGATTCTCATCTTGATACAGTATTCAAGGCAAAAGTTCCTGCCCTCGGCTACGCAACCTACTGGCTGTGGCACGAGTATTCGGAATATACGGATGCAAGCGTGTTTGATACCGATGTCAAAGCTGATGAATTTACTCTTGAAAATAAATTTATCAAAGCTGTTTTTGATGATAAAACAGGCGGCATAAAGAACCTTGTTACCAAAGAAGATAACGTTGAATATGTCGGCGGTGAATTCTGCATTCCCACCGTTATTGACAACTCCGAACCCGACACCTGGGCACACAATATCTTTAAATTTGATAAAGAAATCGCAAAGATGCAGCTCAAATCAATTGAGCTTGTTGAAAACGGTGCGGCAAGAGCGGTTATGCGTGTAAAGCACATTTACAACGGTTCATATCTTACTCAGGATTTCATTCTTGAATCCGAAAGCAAGCTTATCCGTGTTAAATGCAGAGTGCTCTGGCAGGAACCCCTGACAATTCTCAAAATGCCCGTTACCGTTGATGGCGATAACCCGATTTCAACTTACGAAATCCCCGGCGGAATTATCAAAAGACCCTGTAACGGCGAGGAAGAGCCTGCTCTTACCTGGGGCGATATCACCGCAGGTGCTGATTCGCGCAAGGGTGTGGCTCTTATCAGCGATGCCAAATACAGCTACGATTGCTCCGGCAACACTCTTAAACTCACAATGCTCCGCAATTCAATTTTTGCAGACCATTATTCAAACAGACCCGATGCAGACTTCAGCTATTGCGACGAAGGACTTCACAGATTTGAATATGCGGTTTATCCTCATTCGGGCGAAGCGGAAAACAGTGAGATTCAGAAGCTCGCGCTTCAGCTTAATTCAAAGCTTGTTGCAATTCCCGTCGGATATCACAAGGGAGATTTGCCCCGCGTAAACAGTTTCATCAGCATCAGCAAACCGAATATCCGTCTTGAAGCGTTCAAATTCTGCGAGGACGGTTCGGGAGATGTTGTTATGCGACTCCGCGAAACAGACGGCAAGGCTGTCAAGACTGCGATTGTCTGCGATATAGCCGATGCAGGCTTCTATGCGGATTTCAACAAGTTTGAAATTAAAACCTTCCGTGTTGACAGTGAAGGCTATGTAACAGAAACAGATTACCTTGAAGGTATAGTTGAATACTAAGATTATGCACCCTGAAAAGGGTGCATAACATATATATGAGGTGGTTGAATGAACGTACTCAAAAATCTTAACCCCGAAAAGGTTTTCACATTTTTTGAAGAGATATCCGCAATTCCGAGAGGTTCGGGCCATAATGACAAAATCAGGGAATTTTGCGAGAATTTTGCGAAAGAAAGAAATCTGAAATTTATATCCGATGACGCGGGGAATGTTATTATTTTCAAAAACGCATCAAAGGATTGCAAGTCAACCGAACCCGTCATTATTCAGGGACATCTCGATATGGTGTGGGAAAAAGACAGCACAAGCAACATTAATTTTGAAACTGACGGTCTTGAGCTTTGCGTTGACGGTGATTATATATCCGCAAAGGGAACAACTCTCGGCGGTGACGACGGAATTGCCGTTGCAATGTGCCTTGCGATACTCGACTCCGATGATATCTGCCATCCTCCGCTTGAAATTGTTTTCACGGCAGACGAAGAAATCGGTATGCTCGGTGCGGTTGCTCTCGATTTCGACGCACTTACCGCAAAGAGAATGATTAACCTCGATTCCGAAGAAGAGGGTACTCTCTGGGTAAGCTGTGCAGGCGGTGTCAGAGCTGATATCGGCTTGAGTGTGACTTATGAAGAAAACAATAAAAACACATACAGAATTGCCGTCAGCGGACTCCACGGAGGTCATTCGGGCGCAGAAATACACAAGGGCTATGCAAACGCAAACAAAGTTATGGGCAGAGTTCTTGAAATGCTTTCACAGAAATTGTATTTCCGCATTGTCAATATCAACGGCGGTACAATGGATAATGCGATAACCCGCGACTGTGTCTGCATTATAAAATCCGAATCCGAATGCGTTGAAAAGAATGTTGCGGATATATTTGAAACGATAAAATCCGATTATCTTTCCGCTGACCCCGAAATTGAAATTTCGGTTGATTGCTGTGACGGTTATGAAACATCAATGAACTGCGATTCAACCCAATCCGTTATCGCTCTGCTGAATGAGCTTCCGAGCGGCGTTATTGCAATGAGCAAGGAAATTGACGGACTTGTTGAAACTTCGCTGAATCTCGGTATTCTTAAAACGGAAACCGATAAAGTAAGCTTCGGCTTTGCGGTCAGAAGCGGTGTTGATTCCGAAAGAGATAAGCTTTCGGGCAAACTTAAAGGCATAGCCGAAAAATATTCCTGCAATATTCATTTACACAGCGAATATCCCGCCTGGGAATATAAAAAGGATTCACAGCTCCGTGACACTATGGCTTCGATTTTTAAAGATATGTTCGGTAAGGAAATGACCGTAACAGCCATTCACGCAGGTCTTGAATGCGGTCTTTTCTGCGGTAAAATCAAAGGTCTTGACTGCGTTTCGCTCGGACCCGATATGTTCGATATCCATACTCCGACGGAGCGTTTGAGTATCTCTTCAACCGAAAGAGTCTGGAAATTCCTTCTTCGCGTGCTTGAAAGCATCTGATGCCGCAAATTCTGAAAAGCCTTGAAATGCTCAGCACAAAATTCAGCAGTTCGCTGATATACAATATAAAAATATAACCGTTTACGGAATATTTGGGTATCAGAAAATAAACAAGGATAACGCATATTGCGGAATCTATAATGTTATATTTCATTGAGTAAACCTGCCCGTCAAGCCCCTTCAGCATTCCGTCGGTTATCATATCGGTATACATTATCGGCACAAGCGGTGAAAGTATTCTTATATACTTCGCCGCTTCATTTGTTTTATAAATCAATTCCGAAAGAAACGGAGAGGACAGATAAAAAAACAGCGAACAAACAGCCGAAAACAAAAGCGTTCTTTTCAGGTTTCTCATTACGGTATTTCTTATATTTTTGCAGTCTGAAAGCTCATAAAACGATGCAAGCTTCGGAATCAGCAACACGGATAATGATGACATAAACGCACTCGGATATAAAATAAGAGGCATTGCCATTCCGTGAATCACGCCGTATGATGCGAGCGCATTCTGAGAATTGATTCCAGATTTTCTGAAGCCTTTGGGTATCAGAATATGTTCAACCGTGAGTAGAATGCTTCTTATGCAGGTTCCCGCCGCATCGGGCAGCGCAATTCTTAAAAAATCAAGGATGTTTATTTTATTCTTCGTTTTTTCTTTTTTGATTACGGTATTTTTAAGAATTGATGACAGAACACACGAAACAATTTCGGATGAAGTCATACCAATCACAATTGAAATGCACAAATAGGATGAATCATAATAAGATGAATTTCCGATTAAATATGTTACAATTGCGATTTTTACGCCTTGTTCAATCATCTGAATAACCGAATAATGCGGCGTCATTTCACACGATGTAAAATATCCGCCCAGAGCCGATGACATTGCAACAAACGGCAAGCTGACGGAAAGTATTTTCAAAGGAAATGCGGTTGCGGAATTTTCAAGTATACTTATGCCGATTATGTTTGAAAAGAAAAACAAAATAAATCCGACGATGCTGCCGCAAATTCCCGCATATGTGATGCAGAAGGTCAGAGATTTATCGGGGTCATTCTTCTTTAAAGTTCTGATTTCAACCGAAAGCCTTGTTGTTGCAAGCCTTATTCCTGCGCAGGAGAAAGTAACCGCAAGGGAATACACTGTCATTATCAGCTGAAAAAGCCCCATCCCCGATGCACCGATACGGCTTGTAAGATATGAATTGAACCATACACCGATTGTCCGCATAACAAGATTAACGGCGGTCATTATTGCGGTATGAGTCATCAGATTTGATTTTTTCATTCTTTCACCTGTTTCTGTTGAAAAACTTTTTAAATATGTTATAATTTATTCGGGAGTGATTAATTATAAAGAAAATCATTAAAATTACGGCTGTTTTTCTTGCGATGTCTTTTGTGTTCGGTCTGTTTTCGTTTGCGGATTCGGCACCCGAAATGAAAGAATACGGTTTTATTGACTGCGGAGATGTTGAAATCGAATACGGAATTTACGGTTCTTCCGATAATGAACCGCTTTTGCTTCTTCCGCCGAACGGGGGAGATATGCACAGCCTCGACGGCAGTATTCTTCCCGAAATGTCAAAGCATTTCAGAGTCATAACCGTTTCGCCCAGAGGCACGGGAAATTCAGGCTGGGCAGAGGGCACAATGAATTTTGAAACAATGGCTGAAGATCTTGTGAAGCTTCTCGATTATCTGAAAATAGAAAAGACCAAGTCGGAG
>JAZSLR010000022.1:0-8493 GCA_045535475.1 Acutalibacteraceae bacterium
ACGCCTTCATCGTTTTCCGTAAAGGAATCAACAATTTCCATACTTTGAATGCCGACCGCAACCGTGGTATTTTTAAGCGGTACGGCCTTTTTTATTGCCGGGAATTCCGTCAGAAACTTGATATGGGAAAGCTCGCTTCTCACCATAAGCCACGCCACGATATTCGACGGCAATGCACTTAATTCACTCATAAAATCACACCACAACAATCACTCTTATTATCGCCCATATGTAGAACACTTCATCGCCTTTATATACCTTTTCGGCACGGTCGATTCTGTATTTTTCTTCGCCGCAGGTTACATACGCGCCTTCCTCTGCGGCAGTAAGGTCGGGTTCGGGAGGGCCGACATAAAGATAGTGGCCCTGTGAATTATAACCGATTTCGGTATTTACACCGTAGAGATACATCTTGTTTTTGTATCTCAGAGGGCTTATAAAAGCCTTCATATCGGCAAGCTTTTCTCCGTTTTTTGATGAAAACGCAGCTGTTCTGCCGTATGAATCAAAAATCGGGTTTATATTCATATGCTCACCTGCCTGAAAACGAATTCATCGTCATTGAGAAGCGGAAGAGCGGCAAGAAGGGCATCGTTTTTCTCTTTTTCGGCAAGCTCTATCATCGCATTGGGCGAAACCGAAACGGTAACGTCGCCCGCCTTGAATGAGGTAACTTCATTGGTGTTTCTCATTTTTTTGACACAGAGGCGGTAATTCACCATTGCCGCCGCAAGGCTGACAAGACGGCCGTCCGAATGCATTTCCTTTGACCTTACTCTCGGCAGAATTTCGTTCACCGTCAGGGTGCAGACGGGAGCAAGCTCCTCGTCCGTACCCTCGGGGGAATAATATTCTCTCAGCGCAGATAAAACACTAAGGCAATCTATCAACGCTCATCCCTCCAGTCAGACAGAAAGCACCTTTGATGCTCCGTCAAAAATCTTTGCAAAGCCTGCTGTGCAGCTGATAACCGCACGTTCAAGCTGACGGTCGATAAGCTTGTCATATTCTGTAAGAATATCGCCTGCCTTGACCATTTCAAGAGCCGCTGTTTTATCAAGACCGATAAGCTTGTTTTCACCCACTGCGGATGACTTGAGAAGCTTTGCGCCGAGAGGCGTAATCATATCGCCCTTGCCGTGGAAATTAAGGCCTGCCGCCGCATCCCTGAACTGCTCCATATTGAGCATTTCCGCCATAACGGCAGGGTCTGCAATGATTGTGTTAAGCTCATAGGGGTCAAAGCCGTTCCAGAAATTGACAAGGTCGGCATATGTAAGAGTACCCGCCTGAGCAACGCTGACGGTTTCTGCCGCATTGCCGTTGCCGTCACCGTTTTCAAGAACATCAATTGCATCCTTGAGAAGTGTTCTTGCGATGTAAGCGCCAATCTGTCTGAGAGTTACGGTAAAAAGGTCAAGGCGCTGGAATCTGATTGCTTCGTATGACGCAACAAGGCTTCTGCCTCTCTTCTTGAGTTTTACAAGGTTTTCCTTTGTGCGGATGGTTGTTTCGGGAATAAACGCACCCTCCTTGACAACCTTGATTTCTTTTTCTTCCTCGGTAGGGATTGAGCTGATTGAACGGTAATCAAGACCGTCGATGGATGTTGTTGAAGCAACAACGTCCGAAAGAATATCCGCCTGCTCAAGACCCTGCTTTACAGCTCTTGAAACGTATTCAGGGAAAAGCACAGCGCTCTGTGAGCTCTTGAAGAACTTATCAACTACGTCACTTGCGGGGCCTCCCACCTTGATTCCGAATCTCTTGAGCTGACGCTGATATGCGTCAAGACCCTCGAGAGATGTGCCCTTATAATTTTCGCTGGGGTCAATGCTTTCGAGCGACTTTGTGAAATTGCCCGATGCGTAAAGACCCTTTTCAAGCTTGATATTATCGAAATTTGACATTGTTATTTCTCCTTCCTTACATAATGAATGTTACGGTTTTCTTTGCTTCGTCAACGGCAACAACAAGATATTCTCTTCCGTTATCGGATGCGGTTACACCCTCACCATCGGAAGCAAGATTTGCATATCCGACCTCGGGCGCTGTGCCGCTGTAAATAGCCGTAACCGTGCCGCTGAGCTGAACAGAAGCGTAGCCGCCACTGCATTCGATTGCAAAGCCGCAGAACTTATCGCCGTTTGCGCAGGGTGCAACGGTATCCGATTCGCTCATCTTGACAGGCGCACCGCCTGCAATTTCTTCGTTTGCCTTGAATGTTGCTGTGTTTTCGTTAAATCCGTTGAATGATACTGACATAATTTTTCCTCCTTAAATTTTATACTCGGAATTTTCGCTGCCGTTATCGGAGTCCGAGGACTCAAGTTGTCTGATAACGGGCAGATTTTTTTGCGCACTCATACGGAGCGCATCACGCAAATCTTTGAGTGATTTGAGCGAAAGTGCGTCGCATATTTCGCCGACGGCTTCGCTCTGAAGAGCGGGAATGACCGTTGCCGCCGAGCGAACTATATCACTCTTAAGCTCATCGGTGTATTCCCTTGCCCACTCTGCAAGCTTTTCTCTGTCACGCGAAGGGTCAAATGCCTTGATGACGCCCGCATTCTTCTGTGCAGGCACAGCCACGAAGGACCATTCATAGGCATCCGTCGGCTCCGAGAGCAGATAACAGCAGATCTTTCCGCCGTAAACGTTGCCTTTCTTATGCTCGCACCCTTCGGTTTTGATGTTTCTGCCACAGATTGAGCAGCTTATATCCCTTACCGCACAGCCGACGCTCGTTTCCTTCTTGATTCCCGCATCGATTTCCGCAATAAGATCTTTATTCTTTTCGGTTCTCACCATATACGCCTTGGCTTCAATATATGTATAGTCCTCGCCGTCGGCGGTTTTTCTTGAAGAATCAGTGATAACCTTCGCCGTGTAAATCCTCGCAGACTGGTCCTTGCTCTTCATATTGTGGTCAAAAATACCTGTTTTGCCCACATAAAGCTGTGCAAGTGTATTCAGTGCATCCACGGTGAATTTTTCGTTATCTCTGTCGATTTCGTTATCACAGAGAATAAGACTGAACGTATAAAGTTCTTCGCTTGAAAGCTTTTTTCTTGCAAACTGTCCGATAAGTTCAAGCTCCTCATCGGGCAGAGTGTTTGTTTTGTTCTCCTGCGTAATTATTCACCTCTCTTTAATTTTTCTGCCTGCGCTCTGTAAAGCATTGCTCTGCTCTGCTCAACATCATCCTGAAGTGTGATATCATCCCAGATTATTTTTACTCCGCAATGATAACCGCTGCCTCTGAGAAATGCCGTGCAGATTCTTTTGATAACCGGAGTAAGAAGCTTTCTGTATGCTTCAAGCTCGCTCGTAAGCACATCCGCCTGCTGTGATGACATTCTCTCTGTGCTCGACCACGAAAGACCGAGCATAAAGGGCGGCAGACCTGTTTTTGCAACAATCTGCTCAAGCATCTGTCTGACGGGCACATCGCTGTCAAGAATCTGGTTATCAGCACCGATGACCTTTATCTGAACATCGCCGACCGCAACAAAATCCCTGATTTCCGAGCCGCTCTGCATCGCCTCTCCCCATTCCTTCGCAACCTGCAAAGCTCTGTCCTTGGCATATGCTCTGTCAACAGCATCGTTTTTCGGATTATAGGTAACAGCAAAGCGAAGATTGCCGACCCTTTCCCAGTTTGCACCGATGCTCTCAAAAATCTTAAGAAGAACAGAGCTGACAAAAGGCAGACCTTTGAGCATCGAATTTCCCGTAAGAGCGCCGGGTTCGGGATTAAGCACACTCAGAAGGCACATTTCGGGTCTGCTGACCTTGCGGAGTTCCGTACCGTTTCTTACAAAAATGTCAACGTCAAAGCCGTTTTCGTTCCTCTTCAATTCGATATTTTCAAGCGGAGAATTGAAAAGCGCACGGGGAACGCCTTCGGAATCTGTTACGATTTCGCCGATTGCGGTGCCGCAGGTCAGAAGCTGCTCAAAATAAGTTGAAATAAAGGCGGAAACGCCTTGTCTGTTGCCTCCGACGGGCACGCTTTCGATGAATTCATCAATCGCCGCCTGAGCTGCTGAATCCGTGCATTCAACCGCAAATCCGCCCGTAAGACGGACTATTTTGAATATCGCCGCATCAATGACGGGCACAGCCTCCCGCAAAGCGTGGTAAAGTCTCATCTGAGGCACACCGAGCGGCACATATCCGTCGATTATGCCGAAGGGATGACTGCTTTTATTCTGTGTTACGGGTGCAGAAACCCTTGATGCCTTTCGGCTTTTAAATAATCCCATATATTACCCTCCTTTCCTTTTTGCCGCAAGGGCAAAGAATCCGATATCCTCTTCCTGTGTTAAAACAGTCGATACGAAATAGCGGATATCGTCCATTGCGTGGTCATTTTCTTTTCGTACGGCATCCTTTGAAGAACTGCTTTCCCAACGATACAGACCGAATTCCCTGATTGAAGCCTTGCATTCGGGCGAAAAAAGAATTCTGCCATCCTTAAGACAATCCGAAACACGCCTTATCCCGTCAATAACATCGTTTTTTGCAGGGATAACATCGAACCTTCTGCCGCGCCTTATACACTCAATAAAGCTTGCCGCCGACGGGTCAACTATGACCGCCTCTATTTCAAGTCCGTCCGCAAGTTCACAAAGCGCAGCATAATGCTCGCTGTCCGTTTTCTGACTGCCCTCGGCACGTGAATCAAAATAATATTCTTTGATTCTGTACCATTTCCCGCCATTTTCTCCCCATAATCCGAATGAGGAAGGGTTCACCGTTCCGTAATCGCAGGAAATATAATATTTCTCAAAGCCAGCGGGAGGGTGAACCACGTGCTTCTCCTGCGAAAACATCGGGTAAACGCAGCCTTGCGCCGCCACCCATCTTCCGAGAACAAAACGTTCATAGAACGCGCCCGAATAAAGCTTCTCGTATCTGCGGATAATAGCAGGTGTCAGCGAAGGGTTGTCCTTCATTGTAAAATGCAGATAACAGCAGTTTTTTTCGTCCTTCTTTTTTATCCATTCTTCGTGGAACCAATGCATCGGATGCTCGGGATTGCAGTTGAACCACAGCTTTGAGCCTTCAACCGAGCATCTTGCAAGTGCCTGCTCAACAAAAGAACGCGGCATCAGCGTAACTTCATCAAGCAGAACACCCGCAAGGGTCATACCCTGAATGAGGGCCGCAGAGCCTTCATCCTTGCCGCCGAAAAGATAAAAACGGTTTGTTGCTCCGCCATAGGAAATCTCGATGAGGTTTTTCGAATATTTCTCGTCACACTCAAAGCCCAATTCGCGCAAGACGGGCAGAATGACCGTGACAACGTTGCGGCGGAGAGAAGAAATTGTTTTTCCGCAAAGAGCAAAAGAACAGTCCGAAAAAGTTGAAAATGCCCAAGTCACAAACGAAACCGACATACAAAGAGTTTTGCCCGAACGCACGGCACCGTCGCAGATTATCGCATCGTATCCGCTTAGCGGGCTTTGCGGCATCCACCAGCACAGAGCCTTCATCTGTTTTTTGGAAAACGGTGTGAACCCTTTTTTCTTTGCAGATTTATTCACCGTCATCCTCCCCGGATATCAGCTTTGCACCTTCGGAAAGAGCCTGAATGAAGCTGCTCTGCGGATTTTCATCGCCGGAGCCGAGCTTTTCAAGCCTTTCAAGTGCCTTAAGTCTGTCATAAAACTTAATCTCCAGACCTCCGCCCTTCGGACGTTTCACCTCGGCAACATTGAAGAAATCCAGGCTTTCAATATCTTCCGCCGTCAGTGTTCCTTCGTCACAGAGCATAAGCCTGAGCGCATCGGTAACAGACCCGAAAGCAAGCCTGTAAAGTCCTCTTGCGGCGGCCTGAGCCGTTTTTCTGTCTTTTTCGATTTTTGAAATCTCCGCTTTGATTTCGTCCCTCGCAAGAAGCTTTGCCGCACTCCGCTGAGGTGTCAGGGTGAATCCTGCCCTTGCGGCGCACCCTCTTGCATCGCCGCCCTGCGCATAATACGAGCAGAACAGCTTCTCTTTTTCGGTCAGTTTCTTTGTCAACAAACCACATCCTTTCTGAAAGGATTTCAACAAACCCTCTCACCCTAAGGGCAAACACCGTGTTTTTTTAACCAAAAAAGGTTTCACCTTTTAAACAACTCATATTCATTTTCATTTGGATTTCTCCCGTTTTTGCTTGTTTTTACCCCATTATCGCCGTTTTTCTCGGTTTTCTAAAAATATTTTTGAATTGCGGTTTTTTTGGCAAATTTGCTTGACTTGATGCGTTTTTGGGTGTAACATATATGTACACAAAAATTTTTTCGAAAAAGAGTGGTGAAAACCTTGGGCAGTTCCGATATACCCAACCCCCGAAGTAGAAGTTCAAAACATTATGCCGCATTGACGGAGCTGTGCCGAGAGTGATTTGACGCAACCAAATCGCTTATATTGACTTTTGGCATCCCCTTTGCGGTAAATCGCAGAAGGAGATGCTTTTTTTATGGAAATAAATGAAATCTACGAAGCACTCATCAAACAGATTGAGGAGCATATTGCAAAAGGTGAAATTTCATTTCTCCGTGAAATTCTCACAGAGCTCAATGTGGTTGATGCGGCGCAGATTATGGAAGAGCTGGCAGATAAAAACAGGCTTACAGTTTTCCGCGTTCTTCCGAAAGATATTTCGGCAGAGGTTTTTTCTTATCTTGAGCCAGATACACAGGCGGATATCGTACGTATGATAACCGATGCCGAGCTTGAAAGACTGCTTGACGAAATGTTCCTTGACGATACGATCGACTTCCTCGAGGAAGTGCCTGCATCCGTTGTAACAAGAGTACTTTCAAATTCCGACCCCGAAACAAGAAAACTCATCAACCGTTTTCTCAAATATCCCGAAGACTGTGCGGGAAGCCTGATGACCATTGAAATGGTCCATCTTCAGACAAGCCTCACAGCTGCGCAGGCTATCGAAAAAATAAGAAAAACAGGCGTAGACAAAGAAACTGTCTACACCTGCTACTGCATTGACCGTGAGCATCATCTGCTCGGAAGCGTACCTCTTCTCTCGCTTCTTCTCTGCGACGAAAACACACTTGTCGGCGATGTTATGGAGGATGACGCTCAGCTCATCTCAGTCAACACTCTTGATGACCGTGAATATGTTGTTGAAGTTGTTAAAAAGTATGACCTTCTGAGCGTACCCGTTGTTGACAACGAAAACCGTCTTGTCGGCATTATCACGGTTGACGATATTGTTGACGTTATCGAAGAAGAAGTCACAGAGGACTTTGAAAAGATGGCTTTGCTTGCTCCGTCGGACGACGAATATCTCAAAACCGGCGTATTCAAGCTTGCACGCAACCGAATTCTCTGGCTTCTTATTCTGATGATTTCGGGCACCTTCACGGGAAAAATCATCGAAGGCTACGAAACTCTTCTTGCAGGTTTCGTTGCCCTGACGGCATCTATGCCTATGCTTATGGGTACGGGCGGTAACGCAGGCAGCCAGGTTTCAACCCTTATTATCCGCGGTCTTGCGGTTGGTGAAATTGAAATCAAGGACTATCTTAAAATTGTATTCAAAGAGCTTCGCGTTGCTTCGGTCTGCGGACTTGTGCTCGCGGTCGCCAATATTCTCAGAATGTATCTTTTCTGCGAAGGCACGCTTGAAGTGTTCCTGGTCGTATCCCTTGCGATGTTCTTCGCAATTGTTGTTGCAAAGCTTATCGGATGCTCGCTTCCGATTTTCGCAAAGATAGTCAAGCTTGACCCCGCTCTTATGGCAGGTCCGATGATTGCAACCCTTGTTGACATCGTTACTCTCGTTATCTATTTTGGGCTTGCAAAGGCATTTTTGATATAAATTACATTATATAGTTAAACCACAGAGCACCCGAGGTGACTGTTTTGAAGATTTATAATAATGCTGCCGAGGTTATCGGCAATACTCCGCTTATCCGTTTTTCGTCTTATTCAAAAAGTGCGGGCATTTCTGCAGAAATCCTTGCAAAAACAGAATATCTCAATCCCGCGGGAAGCGCAAAGGACAGAGTGGGCTATGAGATGCTCCGCTCCGCAATGGAAAGCGGAAAAATCACAAAGGAATCCGTAATAATCGAACCCACCAGCGGCAACACCGGCATCGGAATAGCATCAGTTGCGGCGCAGATGGGTATTAAGGTTATAATCACTATGCCCGAAACAATGAGCATCGAGCGCAGAAAGCTGCTCTCTGCCTACGGCGCAGAGCTTGTGCTTACGGACGGTGCAAAAGGAATGGCGGGCGCAATTGCAAAAGCAAACGAGCTTGCTGCAAAAATTGACAGCAGCTTCATCCCTGCGCAGTTTGACAATCCGTCAAACCCCGATGCGCATTATAAAACAACCGGTCCCGAAATATGGAACGATACCGACGGCGAAATTGATATCTTTGTTGCGGGAGTCGGCACGGGCGGCACAATCACCGGCGTCGGCAGATACCTCAAAGAAAAAAATCCCGACGTAAAAATCATTGCTGTT
>JAZSLR010000024.1:0-17514 GCA_045535475.1 Acutalibacteraceae bacterium
CTGACCGAGTCGCATATCGCCGTATGAGAACCACGCACCGCTTTTCTGGATAACGTTGAACTTAACGCCGAGGTCAACCATTTCGCCTTCCTTGGATATGCCTCTGCCATACATAATATCAAACTCTGCCTCTTTGAACGGAGGAGCAACCTTATTCTTGACAATCTTGCATCTTGTTCTGTTGCCGACAACCTCGTTGCCTGCGCCTTTAAGCGATTCAACTCTGCGGACATCAATTCTCATTGAAGCATAGAATTTGAGCGCACGTCCACCGGTTGTTACCTCGGGGTTGCCGTAAACAACGCCGACTTTTTCACGAAGCTGGTTGATGAAGATAATTATTGTGTTTGATTTTGCAACTGCGCCCGCAATCTTTCTGAGCGCCTGAGACATAAGTCTTGCGTGAGCGCCGACGTGAGAATCGCCCATCTCGCCTTCAATTTCAGAACGGGGAACAAGAGCCGCTACCGAGTCGATAACAACAACATCGAGTGCGCCCGAACGTACAAGAGCTTCCGCAATTTCAAGTGCCTGCTCACCGTTATCGGGCTGTGAAACGAGAAGTGCATCAACATCAACGCCGAGATTTGCAGCATAACCGGGGTCAAGAGCGTGCTCTGCATCGATAAAAGCTGCTTCACCGCCGTTTTTCTGTGCCTGAGCAACAACGGAAAGAGCAAGAGTTGTTTTACCCGATGATTCGGGACCGTATATTTCAATAATTCTGCCCTTGGGAAGACCGCCGATACCCGATGCATTATCAAGAGTAATTGAACCCGTTGAAATTGCTTCGATGCTCATACCGTTGTTTTCGCCGAGTCTCATTATGGTACCTTTACCGTAAGCTTTCTCAATCTGGGCAAGCGCGGTTTCAAGAGCTTTCTTCTTATCTGCCATCTTTTGAACCTCCAAAATGTGTAATCAAACAAATGTTCTATTGGTATTGTATAACATTCCGCCGAAAAATGCAAGTGTTATTTTAAAAAATATTGAAAATTTTAAAAATTAAGAAAAATATAAAAAAATGCTTGCATTTTGATAATAAATCTGTTAATATATCATCTGTTAAATACAAAAAGGAGGTGTGACACATGGCAAAATGCGAATACTGCGGTAAGGATGTGTCATTCGGCATTAAGGTTTCCCATTCACACAGACGTTCAAACAGAACATGGAAGCCCAACGTTAGAAGAGTTAAGGCAGTTGTTAACGGCACTCCCAAGAGAGTTTACGCTTGCACACGTTGCCTTCGCTCCGGTAAGGTTACAAGAGCCGTTTGATTTCAAACGCATGATTAAGAGACTGCTTCAAGGCGGTCTCTTTTTCTTTTGTAATATTTGACAATCGATTAGTGCTTGCTCAAAGATAAAAACACAATCCCTTGTGATTAATTACATTATTATATAGAATATTACCAAATCGGCGTATTTTTTCAAAAAATCTGTTTCATTTTTAGCCGGAATTGTGTATAATTAAGTTCAATGCCCTTTAAGGACATTCAGAACGGAGTTATGTATATGAGTTATTCAGTAAACCCATCAATGTTCAAGTCAATATTTCCTGTTCCGACGGATGTTGTTGATAAGCATATCCGCCTTGCAAACGAGCATCAGCTGAAGGTTCTTCTCTGGATTCTTTGCAAATCGCCGGATAATCCCAACATCAGCAAAATGTGTGAAGACATAAATATAAACATCAACGATGCGGCGGACTATCTTCAATACTGGGTTCTCACAGGTGTACTCAAGAGCGACGGAACGATTCCGATGCAATCTGCGTTTACGCCGCCAAAAGCCGAACCCGTTCCTGAAGCAAAACCCGTTGTTTCGGTTTCACAGAACACAGAAGAACCTGCTCTTCTTCCGTCAAAGCCGTCAAGTATGGAGATTGCGGACAGACTTGATGAATCGCCCGAAATAGCCATACTATTCAAAGAAGCTCAGCAAAAGCTCGGCAAAACGATAGGCTATGACGGTCAGTGCACACTTCTGCTCCTTCACGACCACTACGGTCTGCCGACAGATGTTCTGTTTATGCTTATTGACTACTGTGTTTCAATCGGCAAAACGAATTACAGCTATATTCAGGCTGTCGGAAAGGATTGGGGCACAAGGGAAATCGACACTCTTGACAAAGCGGCGGAACAGATTGAAACACTCAGAAACATTAATAATTTATGGCGTGAATTTGCAAAACACGCAGGAATTGTCAATCCCAGACCGACAACAAACCAATCCTCATATCTCCGCCGCTGGAGCAACGAACTCAGATTCGGCACAGATATGATAATTCTTGCTTACGAAGAAATGGCTGACCACACGGGCAAGCTCAACTTCAAATACATTGATAAAATTCTTTCCAACTGGCACGCAAAAGGATATAAGAAACCCGAGGATATCGAGTCGGCGGCAGCGGAGCAAAAATCCGGTAAGCCTAAAGCTGCCGAATCAACAGCTGCATCATATGACCTTGAGGAATTCAGAAACCGTTCTGTTCACGGTGAATTAAAATATGAAAGGAAGAAGAAAAAATGAGTTACAGCAAAGCAACGCTTGCAAAAGCATTGCAGACACTTGAAAGCAGGCGCAACAAGGCTCAGCGCACCCAGATGGCACGCCAGCTTGAAGTAACGGAAAAGCTTCCGATTATATCAAAATATCAGAATCAGCTTTCGGAAACCGGTCTTTCGGTTGTAAAGGCAATCGGTATGGGAAGCGATGCACAGGAATACATAAAACAGCTTTCGGAGCTTAATCTCGCAATTCAGAAAAAAATCAGACAGCTTTTAATAGAAAACGGATATCCCGAAGATTATCTTGAAATTCCTTACACCTGCAAAAACTGCTGTGACACGGGATATAAAGGCGGTTTCGTTTGCGAATGCAGAAAAGAGCTTCTCCGTCAGCTTGCAAAAAAAGAGCTTGCTTCCGTTTCGGTAAGCGACAAATGCAGCTTTGATAATTTTAATATCAATTATTATCCTCAACCGATTGACCCTGCTCTCGGAGTATCTCCTCAAAAAAGAATGAATGACATTTTTGAATACTGCAAGTGCTATGCCGAGGATTTTGATACTGAATCCGAAAGCCTTTATATGCACGGTGCAACAGGTCTGGGCAAAACCCATCTTTCGCTTGCTATTGCAAACGTTGTTGCGGAAAACGGATACAGAGTTATTTACGATACAGCTCAGAATATTCTCTCATCTCTTGAAAAAGAGAAGTTCAGCTATGCAGGTTCAAACGAAAGAGAAAAAGAAATTCTCGACTGCGATTTGCTTATAATAGACGACCTCGGTTCGGAATTCTCAACACAGTTCACGGTTGCTGCGATATATAATATTGTAAACACACGAATCAACCGTTCAAAACCCGTTATAATCAGCACCAACCTCACGGAATCCGAGCTTGAAGCAAAATATACGCAGAGAATAACATCAAGAATTATCGGCAATTATGTTTCGCTTCTTTTCCTGGGAAAAGATATCAGACAGATTAAGAATACGTATTAAGGAGTAACCAATGGATATCATTCAGCAACTTACCGCGCAGTTCGGCTTGCAGACCTGGCAGGTTGAAAACACCGTTAAACTTATCGATGAGGGCAACACTATCCCCTTCATTGCCCGATACAGAAAAGAAGCTCACGGCACTCTCGACGACCAGGTTATCAGAGAGCTTTCCGAAAGACTTGAATATCTCAGAAATCTTGACAAGCGCAGAGAAGAAGTCCGTTCTTCAATCGAAAGTCAGGAAAAGATGACGGAAGAAATCGCCGCGGCACTCGATAAAGCCGCAACTCTTGCGGAAATCGAAGATATTTACAGACCCTTCAGACCCAAGAGAAAAACCCGTGCATCCGTTGCAAGAGAAAAAGGTCTTGAACCGCTTGCAAACGCTATCTATGAGCAGAACGCAGATTCCCCCGCTCCCATTGAGATGGCTGCTGAATTCATTGATGCGGAAAAAGGCGTTGAAACAGCAGAGGATGCGCTCAAAGGCGCAATGGATATCATTGCGGAAAATATCTCCGATGATGCAAACATCCGCCGAAGACTGCGTAATCTTTTCACTGTTCTCGGTGTTGTTACAACAACCGCAACCGACAAGGATGCAGACAGCGTATATACAATGTATTATGAATACAGCGAACCCGTCAACAAAATTGCGGGTCACAGAGTTCTTGCGATTGACCGAGGTGAAAAAGAAAAGTTCCTCAAGGTCAGCGTAACTCTCGATGCTGTCAAAGCTGCAAACGTTATCACAAGCGCAACCCTCAATCCCGACGGCTCGCCCACAACCGAAACCGTACGTGAAGCAGGTGAAGATGCATACAATCGTCTTATTTACCCCTCAATTGAGCGTGAAATCAGAAATATGCTCACCGAGAACGCCGCAGCAAGTGCAATAAAGGTTTTTGCAATGAACACCAAAGAGCTTTTCCTTGCTCCTCCCGTTAAAGGAAAGGTTGTTATCGGTCTTGACCCCGGTTACAGAACAGGCTGTAAGGTTGCCGTTGTCGGCACAACGGGTAAGGTTCTTGACACAGGTGTTATTTACGTTACCCATTCCGATGCACAGAGAAATCAGGCTAAAGAGCTTATCAAAAAGCTCATCTCAAAGCACGGCGTAAACTGCATTTCAATCGGTAACGGTACAGCCTCAAAAGAAACCGAGATTTTTGCAGCTGAAGTTCTTCGTGAAATCAGCGCGGATGTTTCATATATGGTTGTCAGCGAAGCAGGTGCATCCGTTTATTCGGCATCAAAGCTTGCCGCTCAGGAATTCCCGCAGTTTGACGTTTCGCTCAGAAGTGCCGTTTCAATCGCAAGACGCCTTCAGGATCCTCTTGCAGAGCTTGTTAAAATTGACCCGAAGGCAATCGGCGTCGGTCAGTATCAGCACGATATGCCTCCCAAGGAGCTTGATGCCGCCCTTGACGGTGTTATCGAAGATGCGGTTAACTCTGTCGGTGTTGACCTTAACACAGCATCCGCTCCACTGCTTTCAAGAGTTTCGGGCATCAATGCAACGGTTGCGAAAAACATCGTTGAATTCAGAGATGAAAACGGCGAATTCAAGGAGCGTTCTCAGCTCAAAAAAGTTCCCAAGCTCGGTGCAAAAGCATTCGAGCAGTGCGCAGGCTTCCTCAGAGTTCCCGAAAGCAAAAATGTTCTCGATAACACGGGCGTTCACCCCGAAAGCTATTCCGCTGCAAAAGAGCTTCTCAAGCTCTGCGGTTACTCACTTGAAGATATCGGAACAGATAAGATTGCCGTTATCACATCAAAGGTTGAATCAATCGGTGAAAACGAAATTGCCGAAAAGCTCGGAATCGGTGTTCCGACTCTTAAGGATATTGTTAAGGAACTTATTCAGCCCGCAAGAGACCCCAGAGATGAGCTTCCTCCCCCGATGCTCAGAACGGATGTTATGGATATGAACGACCTCATTCCCGGTATGGAGCTTAAGGGCACGGTCAGAAATGTTACCGATTTCGGTGCATTCATTGACATCGGAGTTCATCAGGACGGACTTGTTCACATCTCACAGATTACAAATAAATTCATCAAACATCCCTCGGAAGCTCTCAAAGTAGGTCAGGTTGTTACCGTATGGGTAATTGCTGTTGACGTTGCCAAAAAGAGAATTTCGCTCACAATGAAACAACCCAAAACACAGGAGAACAAACAGTAATGGCAGATAAATTCAGACAGGACTTAACTCAGGGCAGTGTCGGAAAGCAGCTTATGAAATTTGCAATTCCCTTCCTGCTTTCAAACCTTCTTCAGGCATTTTATTCGGTTGCCGATATGATTATCGTCGGCAGGCTTTGCGGCACTCACGGCATTACGGGTGTCAACATCGGCAGTCAGATTAACATTCTTGTTACCGGTGCTGCATTCGGACTTGCAGTCGGCGGTACGGTGCTTATCGCACAGTACGGCGGTGCAAAGAAATTTGACGAGCAGCGCAAAACCATCGGAACACTTTTCACGGCATATATGATTTTAAGCGTTGTTTGCACGGCGGTTATGCTCCTTCTCGGCACAACGCTTCTCGACCTGCTTAACACGCCCGAAGTAGCATACGTTGAAGCAGAAAATTATTATAACATTTGTATGTCGGGTCTTGTTTTTATGTTCGCTTATAACGTTATCAGCGCAATTCTCCGCGGTATGGGCGATTCAAAAAGACCGCTTTACTTCGTACTTATCGCAACAATCGTCAACATAATCGGCGACATCATTCTTGTCGGACCGTTCAAGATGGGAGCGGCGGGTGCTGCATACGCAACAATCAGTGCGCAGGCACTCAGCGTTGTTCTTTCGCTGATTTATCTTGCAAAAAATCATTTCTTTGCCGGATATAAAAAGAGTGATTTTAAAATTGATAAAGAGAAAATGAAAATGCTTTTAAAACTCGGTCTGCCTTCATCGGTTCAGCAGGTTGTTGTTTCGTTTTCATTCTTAACTCTCACCGCGCTTGTCAACTCACTCCCGAATGCTGATATCGCTTCGGCTTGCCAGGGCATCGGCGGTAAAGTAAATTCATTTGCTATCCTTCCCGCTCTCGCAATGAGCAGTGCCGTTTCTTCAATGGCAGGTCAGAACATCGGTGCAGGCGAAACTGAAAGAGCCAAAAAGACGATGCTGACGGGAATGGGCATTGCATTCGCAATTTCAATTGTTGTTTTTGCAATCGTTGAAATATTCCCTCAGCCTATCATCTCACTTTTTGATACAAACCCCGAAGTTATCGAAACAGGCTCCGAATATATGAGATTCATTGCGCTCGATTATCTGTTTGTGCCGTTTGTATTCTGTATGAACGGTCTTGCAATCGGTGCGGGATATACAAACTTCGCCCTCTTCAATGCCTGCTTCAGCTCGATTCTCGTAAGAGTTCCGTTTGCATATCTTGTTGTTGAATTAACACAGCTCGGATTTAACGGCATCGGTCTTGCAACGGGTCTTGCATCGTTCGCATCAATCATCGTGGGCATAATATTCGTTGCTTGCGGCAAATGGAAAAAACCCAAAATAAGAATATAATTATTATTGACAAACACAATATGTTGTGATAAAATTTTTATTGTAAATTTAAAGATTTTTTGAGACTGACGGAATAAAGCAGAGCACTGCAAAGGAACAAAAAATCTGATTAAAGCCGACCGTCTGGGCAGTCTTATCCACCCGATATGACTGCCCTTATTTTTTTGAAAGGATGAGAGAAACTATGGGAATTTACGAAATCAGCAACATCGGCGAGCTTATCAAGGATAACACTTATGTCGGCAGAGGCATCGTTATCGGCAAAAGTGCAGACGGCAAGAAGGCCGTTACCGCTTACTTCATTATGGGCAGAAGCGAAAACAGCAGAAACAGAGTATTCATCGAGCAGGGCGACGAAATCATCATTCATCCCTTTGATGCATCAAAGGTTGAAGACCCCTCACTTATCATCTACGCTCCCGTAAGACAGATTAACAACAATCTTATTGTTACAAACGGCGACCAGACCGATACCGTTTATGATTTTATCAAGGACGGCAAGACCTTCGAGCAGGCTCTTGAAACAAGAGAATTCGAGCCCGATAAGCCGAACTTCACACCCAGAATCAGCGGTATGATGACATTTGACGGTGCAGATTTCACCTATAAGATGAGTATCCTCAAGAGCGCTGACGAAAACGGCACAGCTTGCAACAGATACACATTCTCATATGCTCCTCTTGCAGGTCTCGGTCATTTCATCCATACATATAATCACGACGGCAATCCCATTCCCACATTCACAGGCGAACCCGAAAGAGTTGCAATTCCCGATGATATCGACGAATTCACAAACACTCTCTGGGCAAACCTCAATGAGCAGAATAAGATTTCACTTTACGTTCGTTATATCGACCTCGAAAGCGGCAAATATGACAGCAGAATGATTAACAAGAATAAATAAGGAGCAACGGAAATGAAAGAGTTTGAACTTAAATACGGTTGTAACCCCAACCAGAAGCCTGCAAAGATTTATATGGCTGATAACAGCGAACTTCCCATCGAAATCCTCAGCGGCAGACCCGGCTACATCAATTTTCTTGACGCATTCAACAGCTGGCAGCTTGTAAAAGAGCTTAAAGAAGCTCTCGGTATGCCTGCCGCAACATCATTCAAGCACGTCAGCCCCACATCGGCAGCTGTCGGTATCAAAATGAGCGACACTCTCAAGAAGGCTTGCTTTGTTGTCGATATCGAAGGTCTTGATGTATCCCCTCTTGCCACAGCATATGCACGCGCAAGAGGTACAGACAGAATGAGCTCATTCGGCGACTGGATTGCACTTTCAGATGTTTGCGATGTAACAACCGCAAAGCTTATCAAGCGTGAAGTATCTGACGGCGTTATCGCTCCCGGCTACGAGCCCGAAGCACTTGAAATTCTCAAGAGCAAGAGAAACGGCAACTACAACATCGTTAAGATTGACCCCGATTATGTTCCTGCTCCCCAGGAAGTTAAGCAGGTTTACGGCATCACATTTGAGCAGGGCAGAAACAACTTTGAAATCAACAATGAGCTTCTCGCAAACATTGTTACCGCTAACAAGGAAATGCCCGACAGCGCAAAGCGCGACCTCATCATTTCTCTCATTACTCTTAAATATACACAGTCAAACTCGGTTTGCTATGCGGTAGACGGTCAAGCAATCGGTGTCGGTGCAGGTCAGCAGTCAAGAATTCACTGCACAAGACTTGCAGGCAACAAGGCTGATATCTGGCATCTCAGACAGCACGAAAAGGTTCTCAACCTCCCCTTCCTTGATTCAGTCGGCAGACCTGACAGAGATAACACAATCGATGTTTATATCTCCGATGAATACGAAGATGTGCTTGCAGACGGCGTCTGGCAGACTCTCTTCTCAGAGAAACCCGAACCCTTCACAAAGGCAGAGCAGAAGGCATATCTTGCAACAATCAAGGGCGTTGCTCTCGGCAGCGATGCATTCTTCCTCTTCGGTGACAACATCGAAAGAGCAGCAAAGAGCGGTGTTACTTACATTGCAGAACCCGGCGGCTCAATCCGTGACGACAACGTTATCGCAGCTTGCGACAAGCACGGAATGGTTATGTGCTTCACCGGTATGAGACTTTTCCATCATTAATACATTTAATATAGCAGAACACGGTGTATCTCATCAGAGACACACCGTGTTTTTTTATTATCGGACAATATTTTTAAATGCTTCGGGATAAATTTTTGTTAATCCGAAAATCTTTTTGAAAAAAGCAATAATCTTCTGGAAGAAACCGGCTTTGGAAGTCATCTTTTGCGTATCGCTTCCGATTTCTTTTCCGTCTTTATCAAGAATTGTAACCGTGATAACAGTATCGCCCTTTGAATTGGGAGTAATCATACAGTTTGTTCCGTCCTCTGCGGTGGAAACAATCTTGAAGTTTCCGTTATCGGCTGACCATACAATCTTTGCACCCTGCGGAAGCTCGCCTTCAATAATATCAGCGTGAAGAATAATACTGTCGCCATATTTGATTGTTGTTATAGAAGGCTTTCTGATTTCAACAACAGCTGCCTGCGGCTTGGTAGTAGGCTCTGCAGGCTTTGTTGAAGGTTCGGTAACAACCGGCTTTGTTGTTGTCGGCTTCGTCGTTGTGGTTTCTGTAACAACGGGTTTTGTTGTTGTGGGTTTCGTTGTTGTGGGTTCCGTAATAATAGGTTCTGTGGTTATGGGTTCAGTTGTTGCAGGCTCTGTAACAACAGGCTCTGTGGTGGGTTCTGTTGTTGTAGGCTCTGTAACAACAGGCTCTGTGGTAGGTTCTGTTGTTGTAGGCTGTGTGGTTATTTCAACAGAAGTACTGGTCCACTTACAGATAAGTGTCACATTTTCCGAAGGCATCAACAATTGTGAACCGTAGTCGTAACGTGTTCCGTTATAATACCAACCGTCGAATTCATATCCTTCTGCGAAATATTCTCCGGGAACAACTATGAATTCGCCTTCTGAAGCTGTATATGAAGTGGGCAAAGTGAAACTTTCGGGAACATCACCGGTTGCAATGAAATAAATGGTAAAATCGGTCTTTTCAGGTTCCCATAATGCATAATAAACAGTATCATCCGTAATTATCTCTGTTTCATCAATGCCGTGCCAGCCTGCAAAAATATATCCTCTTCTTCGAGGTTCATCCTCGGGTACAATCGAGGAAGCAAGAGTACCGTAAACGGCTTCTATGGCAAAAATATTCGAACCATCGGGGAATCTGCCTTCATCTGCATAAAACTCTACTTCATAGCTCGCAAGCTTAAAGAAGATTTCAAGAACGGTCGATCCGTCAGCGAAAATAACTGCCGAAATAATATTATCTGCCGCAATATCAACAATGTTATAATCATTCATTGCCAGATCTTCAACAAGAATATATTCTGTGTTAAGTTCCGGTGATTCCGGCATAACATCAACAATTTCAACTACAGAATCGGTTGCGCCTTCAAATTCAAACTCTTCTTCATATTCAAAGATTTCGCCGTCTTCAAAATCAACATAATGAACGATAATCTTATAAAGTGTATCCTCTGCGGGAGCCCACTTTGCTTTTGCTCTGATAACTTCATCATCAATGGAATCGGGAATTTCAGGCTCATATCCGCTGAAAATATATCCGTCGCAAGTCGGCTCGGGGTAACCTTCAATCTGAGAGCCTGCAGCAAAATCAAACTTCATCACGGACGAACCGTCTTCAAAATAACCGTCGCCTGCATCAAGGATAAGTCTGCCGTATCCGGTTGAAACGGGAGTGCTTTCAAGATAAGTTGAAGCACGCCAATCACTCAGGCTTTCTGTGTTTTCAAGAGCAGTTGCACCATCCTCGCCCTTTGAGAAATCAACATAAGCATAATAGCCGTCACCGGGATTCTTCACTGTTTCAGGAACAATGAAGAAATCACCTTTACCTGCAGCATCGGATTTAGCTGTCAGTTCAAATTCGGCAAACCACTCGTTACCGTTAACGAAGTGACAAATATAATCCGTAAAACGGAAAGTAAAGATTACAGGAGTGTGGTTTTCCATAAATTCATCCGACAGATATCCGTGCTCAATCAGCTTAGCGAAAGTGGGATGTGTTTTTGAAGGCGATGCCACAGATCCCTCTGTAGGATAACGGCCTGTTGTTGATGTAGGGCTATCGTTAATAACACTTGAATTCATAACACCTGAATAATTGCTTGTGAACGCATCATTGTTATAGAAAAACAGTACCTGACCGTCGCCGATGCAAAATCCCGATTCGATAAAGAAGCGTGCTTTAACTGTTTCACCGCGCTCAACACTGTCTGCGATAACCCAATCACCGACTGTATCGTCATAGGTGTATAATTCTGTTCTTAAGCCAAGATAATCTTCGGGGATTACAGAGCCGATAAATTCCCATTGAGCAATAAAATCAACGTCCTCATCGGGCATAACGGTTATATCCGATGCCCAGCCGATGAATTTATAACCTTCGCGCTCGGGATCCTTGGGAAATTCAATTTCACTTCCCGCAATACCGCTGAAAACAGCATAGGGTTCGCTGTCATCTGTATCGGCAAAAAATCTTGCTGTATATTCAACGGGAGCCTCTGCGGCATAAAAATATGTATCGCCTTTGATTTCATACGGGAACTGTACATATGTGCCGTCTGAAAGAGTCCAGGCTTCATATCCTTCGGGAACATCGGCTTCTTCAAAGATGTCGCCGAGATAATAGCCGTCGGAATAAGAAATCTCTTCCTCGCCGTCCATAAACACAACGATGTAAGTAAGTTCATAATACTCTGCAATGAAATACATATTTTTTTCGGCAACCGGAGGAATAAGTATGTCCCAACCAACAAACTCATGGTTAGGCATTGAAGGTGCATCAGGAATTTCAGTTGCATCGCCGTAAGAATATTCATAAGTAATAACCTGCTGACCGTTGGGGAACGAACCGCCTTCGCCTGCATCAAATGTGTAAGTGAAGGTTTTGATTTCATATATGGGATATAAATTAACATCATTTGCGGGCATAGACGACGGTGCTTCAGCCTTGTCCTCCGGATCGGTTGACCACATAATGAAGTTATATCCTATTTTAGCGGGTTTTCCGCTCGGATTTGCCTCAAATCTCGGAATTTCAGCCCCGTAATAAACATCAGCTTCTTCAAATTGAGGTCCAAGCAAATCCTCATAAAAATATGTAAGTGTATATTTGTTTCTTTGATAATATACTTTGGCAACCGAAGAGCCGTCCTCTTTAACTTCAATAACATTATCAGATTTAGAGCTGTCAAGAGTAAAGCCTTCATACTCATCAATCTGAATCTGAACCTCCGACCCTGCCGTCGCATACTTGCGTGCAGAGCTGTCGGGCGACGTACCGTAAGCACCGCTGGTATTCATAAAATATGTTTCAACGGTATAATAGCATAAATCAACAGCAAAAACGCTGATTGCCAGAGATGAAAAAGCCATTATAACCGCAAGAAACATTGCAAGACTTTTTTTAATAACAGTCATTATATTTCCTCCTTAAAAAATAAATCTATACATATAATATTTTAACAGATTTCATTTACAAATACAAGACCATTCCCCTATTTACTTTTATTTTTATATGGTGTAAAATATTAGAAAACAATGTTTTGGGATGATATTATGAAGAAAATCGGACATGAAGTTTTATTTCTTAATTCAAAAGAAGGTAATCCGAGAAACGGTGAAGGAACTTTTATAAGACTTAATGACGGCGCAATACTTTTTGTTTATTCAAAATTTTCGGGCAATGACTGGCACGATGAATGCGCGGCAGATATCGCATCTTTAATCTCATATGATGAGGGCGAAACCTGGGTTGATGAAAGAATCATTTTTCGCCACGACGATAACTCCAGAAATTATATGTGCCCGTCACTCGTCAGAATGAACAACGGCGATGTCGGACTGATATTTTTAAGAAAAGCCAAAGAAAATGAAAGCTCAATTCCTTGCTTTGCACGCTCTTCCGATGAAGGAAAAACTTTTTCAACGCCCCAAAGATTTTCCGACAGCGAATCCGAATATTGGGTTATTGAAAATGACCATTTGATAAAACTTAAGAACGGCAGAATACTCTTACCGTCCAATCATCATTCCGTAATCGATAACGGTGAAATTAAAATAATCGAGCACGGTCTGAAATGCATCTTTGCATCAGACGATGACGGTGTAACGTGGCAGGAAATTGCCGAAAGGCAGGATATCCCGTTTGCTGATAAAAGCGAAACAGGGCTTCAGGAAACAGCTCTTTATCAGCACAAAAACGGAAGAATCCGCGCAATGTCAAGAACTGACCTTGCGTTTCAGTTTGAATGCTTTTCGGACGATAACGGCGAAACCTGGACTCAGCCTTCACCCAATAGATTTTTCTCTTCACCCGATGCTCCCCTGCTTATGAAAAAAGTCGGCAGATTTACCGTTGCGGTTTTCAACCCGATTCCGAATTACATAACCAGACCCAATTCAGACGGCAACACCTGGGGACGCACTCCGCTTGTGTGCGCTGTAAGCGAGGATGACGGAAACAATTTCGACAGAATTTTCGCTCTTGAGGATGACCCGACAAACGGATACTGTTATCCCGCAATAATTGAGGGTGATAATTATTTCCTTGTTTCTTATTATCATTCCAACAACACAGAATCCCCGTTAACCTCGTGTAAAATGATAAAAATAATGTTTGATGAAATTATATAATTCAAATAAAGGCAGGTAATAAAATGAACAAGTATGCAAGATTCAGATATCAGCCGTGCATCCCTCTCGGCGATGACGGAAGATGCGTCACGGCATCCGAAAAGCACATTCAGCTATCAAGAAAAGCCGCAACCGAAGGAATGGTGCTTCTCAAAAACGAAAATAATGCTCTTCCTTTAAAAAGAGGCGAAAAAATCGCTCTTTTCGGAAAAGCAACAATTGAATACATAAAAGGCGGCGGCGGAAGCGGCGATGTTCACTGCCCCTATATCAGAAACATTTACGAAGGATTCAAGGCAAAGGAAAAGGACAGCAAGGTTTCAATTTTTATGCCTTTAATTGATTTTTACAAGAATTACGTTGAAAAAGAAAGCGTCAACATCCCCACTCAGGCTCAGATAAACGCAACCTGGGATATTGTTAACGCAATGGAATTCTGCACCAAACGCGATGATATGACATACGACACATTCGCAAGTATGCACGTCAAAGAGCCCGCTGTACCCTATAAGCTTATCAAATCAGCCTCAGAAAATGCCGACACTGCAATCATCACTCTCAGCCGATTCTCCGCAGAAGGCGTTGACCGCAGACCTCAGGGCGGCGACTATTATCTTTCCGATATCGAAAAAGAGCTTATCAACAAAGCATCTTCACTTTTCAAAAAGGTTGTTATCGTTATCAATTCAGGCGCTACAATCGACTGTGAATATTTTGCGGAAAACGATAAGATTCAGGCTGTTCTTTTCGGATGGCAGGGCGGTATGGAAGGCGGCATGGCAATTGCTGATATTCTTTGCGGCGATGTTAACCCCTCGGGAAAAATGACCGACACCATCACAAAATCATATGATTATTACCCCTGCAAGGAAGAATTCTGGGAAAGCTTCAAATTCATTGACTATTCCGATGATATTTATGTTGGCTACCGTTATTTTGAAACCGTGCCCGGCGCAAAAGAATATGTGCGCTATCCTTTCGGATTCGGTCTTTCATACACAACTTTTGAAATCAGCGGCAGAGTATGCTGTGAAAGCGAAGGAAAGATTGTTGCCGTTGCTACCGTTAAAAACACGGGCGGTGTTGCAGGTAAAGAAGTTGTTCAGCTTTATTATTCCGCTCCTCAGGGCACACTCGGCAAGCCCTCAAGAGAGCTTGCGGCATTTAAAAAGACAAAGCTTCTCACTCCGGGCGAATGCGAAACCGTTGTTCTCAGCTTTGATGTTGACTCTATGGCAAGCTTTGACGACCTTGGCAAGATTGCGAAATCCGCTTATGTACTTGAATCGGGTAAATATGAATTCTATCTCGGCACTTCCGTAAGAAATGCAGAAAAGCTTGCATTTGAATATGAAGTAAAAGAAAACAAAGTAACTCAGCAGCTCACAAATTGGTGCAAACCCTTCAAACTTGAGAAGAGAATGCTCTCTGACGGTACTTTTGAATCACTCCCCTTGGGTGATGAGGAATATTATTACGCCGTAAACGAGCCCTCAGGCGCTGTCGCACCCGATGAGCTTGTTAAGTTTGATGATGTCGGCGATAAAATAACAATGGATGAATTCGTTGCACAGTTTACGCTCGATGAGCTTATGTATTTTGTCGGCGGACAGAAAACAACGGGCGTATGCAACACGGGTTCATTCGGCGGAATTCAGCGCCTTGACATCCCCTATTTCCCGACAGCCGACGGTCCCGCAGGTCTCAGACTTGAACCTGAAACAGGTATTCCCACCACCGCCTGGCCCTGCGCAACGCTTCTTGCCTGCACCTGGAATACCGACCTTGTTTATGAAGTCGGTGCCGCGGGCGGTGCAGAGCTTCGTGAGAATAATCTTGCCATCTGGCTTGCTCCCGCTCTCAATATTCATAGAGACCCCCTCTGCGGAAGAAACTTTGAGTATTATTCCGAAGACCCGCTTGTCGCAGGTAAATGTGCCGCAGCAGCAACAAGAGGTATACAGTCCAACAAAGTTGCGGTTTCAATCAAACACTTCGCTTGCAACAGCAAAGAAGCAAACCGATATGATATCGACGCAAGAATTTCCGAAAGAGCGCTCCGTGAGATTTATCTCAAGGGATTTGAAATCTGCGTCAAAGAGGCTGACCCCTACACCGTTATGTCATCATATAACCGAATTAACGGTCAGCACACCTCCGAAAGCTACGAGCTTCTTACCGGAATCCTCCGCAACGAATGGGGATTCAAAGGTATGGTTGTTACCGACTGGGGCGTTAAGAACGACCCCGTTAAGGAAGTCAGAGCAGGCAATGATATGAAGATGCATTGCGGATATCCCGATGACCTCAAATCCGCTTACGATAAAGGCGAGCTCACAAGAGCCGACCTTGAAAGCTGCGTCAAGCGCATCCTTGAAATGTTCACAAAACTCATATAAAAAGATAAACAGCCGTGGAAAACCACGGCTGTTTTGTTTATTTCATATAAGCTTCAAGTCTGTAAATCGGCATTCCCATTGAAGAAAATCTATGCTCATACTCGGTTACAATATTACCCTCAAAATCGCTGTTGTGAAGATCAAGCGACACATTTTTCAAAGCAAAACCGTAACCCGTAAGCTGTTCGATTGAATACTCAAAAAAGTGCATATTATCCGTCTTTTGATGAATCTCCGCACCTTTTTTAAGAATCACTTCGTAGCTTTTAAGGAAGCGAGGATTGGTCAGTCTGTGGTTTTCATACGCTCTCTTAGGATAAGGGCACGAAAAATTAAGGTAGATGCGTTCAATCGACTCGGGTTTCAAATATTTTTCAAGATATTCCGCACCGACGTGCAAAAATTTAAGGTTTGATATGTTATCTTTTTCCGCATTCTCCGCCGCAATAACAACAACATTAGCGCACTTTTCGAGCGCGAGCACATTGACATCGGGATCACGCTTGGCAAGCTCACAAGCAAAATTACCTTTACCGCATCCGATTTCAAGCACAACGGGATTGCTGTTGCCGAAAAGAGCTTCGGTATCGATATACTCTTTCTTTTCAATTGCGGTCAGAAAGTTACAGTCATCACTTCTGAGCGTTAAAACATTATTACAATTCGCAAGCCTTTCTTCAAGATGCTTCTTCTTTCTCATTCGCATTTCATTTCACCATAATTTAAAAAATTTACCGCATCATTATACCATCAAAAGCAAATATAAGTCAACCGATAAATATACTTTCTTAATTAAGAATTTGCAAGCCCGAACAGCCGCGATGATTTGATAAAGTTAAGTTGTCATAATAAAATTTTTTCAAAGTAAACAAAAAGAACCATCCTATTGGATGGTTCCGTTTGTTGGCGCCTCAAACAGGACTCGAACCTGTGACACCGCGGTTAACAGCCGCGTGCTCTACCGACTGAGCTATTAAGGCATTTTTGAAATGAAGCGATTGAGACTCTCAACCGCTTCACTTGTGTTGGCATTACCTATCTTCCCGGGTCGTCTCCAACCAAGTATTTTCGGCGACAGTGAGCTTAACTTCTGTGTTCGGAATGGGAACAGGTGGACCCTCACCGCAATCAACACCAACTTCGCTCAGATGAGCCTCTAAGCTCATCCTTTATATCAAAAACCTTTCGGTCTTTAATAGCTTTTTCATTATATCACTGACACATTTTTATGTCAAGCAGTTTTCTTGGTGACCCATACCGGATTCGAACCGATGTTAACGGCGTGAGAGGCCGCTGTCTTAACCACTTGACCAAAGTCGGATCGTAGCCATGTCGTTCTGTGAGCCAAGGAG
>JAZSLR010000080.1:0-31342 GCA_045535475.1 Acutalibacteraceae bacterium
AGCGTGAAGCCGCCTCCAAGATAAGATATCCCATGGCGTAAGCCAGTAAGACCCCTCATGGACTATGAGGTTGATAGGTTGCATGTGTAAGCGTGGTGACACGTTCAGCTTGGCAATACTAATAGGTCGAGGGCTTGACCAATGTTCTTCTAGATCTCCTTCCATTACCGATTTCCAATCTTTGTTCAGTTTTCAGGGTGTATTGAAAGATATGCACCTTTAGCTCAGTTGGTAGAGCACCTGACTCTTAATCAGGGTGTCCAGGGTTCGAGTCCCTGAAGGTGTACCACTTTATGGCCCGTTGGTCAAGTGGCCTAAGACTCCGGCCTCTCACGCCGGCAACAGGGGTTCGAATCCCCTACGGGTCACCAGAAGAGAAGTTAATGCGTGAACAGCGCGTAACGATAAATAGTCGGTGTTGATGACGTTGAGGGTCCACCCGTTCCCATCCCGAACACGGTAGTTAAGCTCAACAGTGCCGAAAATACTTGGCTGGAAGCGGCCCGGGAAGATAGGTCGACGCCGACACTTTTTTACTTTTGCCTTAATAGCTCAGTCGGTAGAGCTACGGGATGTTAACTGGCTCAGGGCGTTGCGCTCGCGGCGCGAGATGAAGCAACGGCGTGAGCAGGAAGAAACACAGAGCAGTGCGAAGCGCTCCAAGCGAGCAATGCGACAATGTTTCTGACCGATGGTGTCACAGACGCCGCCGCAGTTTTCTCTCTCCAAAACCGAATATGCCTTAATAGCTCAGTCGGTAGAGCACGCGGCTGTTAACCGCGGTGTCACAGGTTCGAGTCCTGTTTGAGGCGCCAGAGAAGAATTATCCGATTATCGGATGATTCTTCTTTTTTGTTTTGATAACAATTTTAATTTATGACTCTGTATTACTTTTTGTCTTGCGTATGACATTCAGTTTATTGATGTTTCTCAATTGACTTACCGGTACTGTGATGATATAATCCAATTAAGGCGGTGAAGGTATGGAAATCAAAGCAAAATGCAAATTTGACAAGGCAAATACCAGGGCGTTGGCACACTTGTCTTCATATAAAAGATTTAATCCCAAGAAGACAGTGACGGCAAGAACTGTTTTCTGCTTGATTTTGCTGTTATTACTCCTTGCAGAATTGGTTGTTTCGGGATTCAACATAATTCCGATGATATTGATTATTGTTGACATACTTGTAATTGTAATTGATTGCTTTGTGTATTTCATTTTGCCTGAAATACAATATAAATCATTATCTAAAATGAAAGAAACCGAAAATAATTATATATTTTCAGACAATGTATTGAAAATACAGACTAAAAGTGAAGTTCACAGCGGTGAGCACGAAATTGAATATGCAATGATTCAGAAGGTTTATGAAACCTCAGGATATTTCTTCATATACATAACCAGGAATCAGGTCTTTATTGTTGACAAATCCACAGTTGAAGGCGGATCACACGAAGATATAAGAAATAAGTTGGGTGATTATCTGAAGGGCAAGTATATAATTTGCAAATACTGAAAGATGGGGTGTTTATATGAAAGCATTCTTAAAAGCTGTAATTGGTTTTTTCGCAACTTTGCTTGTTATTTGCATTGTGTTGATTGTGGGACTGAATTCTTTTTTGAGTAACAATCTGTCAAAAAGGGAAATCATTAAATTAGTCGATAAATATTCCGAAATAATTCTTGACGATATTGAAGAAAACAGTTTTGAAGACACCTTGAAAATTAAAGGTGTAACGAAGGTTACGGCACAAGATGTTACAGATGTTCAATGCGGAGGCAAGGGCTTTGCATCTGCAACAAGTTATTACGGCTTTTATTATTATGAAAATGACGAGCCGGTAGTGATGTTTAACGGTCATATCAGTAATGTTGAAAAATCGGAGTTTATTCCCGAAGACAATGGCTACACTTATACAGAAAAAAACAGTGATAATACATATTATACAGAGAGAATTTCACCGTGTTTTTATTATTATGAGTGGCACTTTTGATGTTACGGTATATGTGTTGTGACAGAAAAATTGCAATTGTTGATGGAGGTTTTGATATGACCGAAAAATGGGTTCAGGCGTGGGGGCAGGCGCATTCAGCTTTGTCATTTTTCTATTATCCGTCGTGCCATAAAACATACAGAATGGTTGTTTGTTCGCCGATTTCGGGCAAAAGTATCCGCCTGGAATTATCAAACGTGTGCGCAAAAAATGATGTTTATATCGGTTCTGTAACTGTCGCACGTTGCGACGATAAGGGCTGTTTTACCGATGAGTATAAAAGCGTTACTTTTAATTCCGACGAAGCATTCTGTATAAAAATGGGCGAAGTTATAAAAACCGAACCGATTGATTTTTGCGTTGAAGCAGGGGAATATTTCTGCATCAGTATCTATGTTGAAAAAGGTGCGCTTAGAAGCGGCAACCTCATTGACAGCATTGAACTTATTACCGTCAAGGGCGACGTTACAAAAGAAAAACATGTCACAAACCAGCGCAGAAAAAGAGATAAGGTAAGAGAAGTTGCATCAAAAGTACTGAAGATGTATTTCCACAAGCCGATTCCTCTTTTTCAGTCGGTGGAATTACTTAATGATACGGGCGCACGGGCGATAACCGTTTTCGGCGATTCGATAAGTCAGCAGGGATACTGGACAAACGCTTTTGCTCAGCGTATACGAAAAGAATTCCCCGGAAGATATTCGGTTATAAATAAATCAATAATGGGTAACAGAACTCTGCGTGATTTCAGCAGAAGATTTTTTTGCAAGGGTTTGTTCGGAATCAGCGGTCTTAACCGCATTCAACGTGATATACTGAATTATGAGGATACCGAGTACGTGATTTATGCTCTCGGTACGAATGATTTCCTTCAGTATAACACGATTGCAGCTCCAAAAAGCGAAAAGCCGACGGCGAAAGAGCATTTTGATGCTGTGGCAGAGATTTCGGATTTGCTTAAAAAGCACGGGAAAAAGCTTGTTGTTTTCAATGTTATGAACTTCGGCGAAGCGATTGATTCAAGACCTGAAAAGGAAGCAATGGTCAAGGAATACAATGCTATGCTTAACGAAAACGCAGACAGATTCCATGCCGTTTATGACCAGGCATCACTTGTTGTTAATCCCGACCAGCCGCATTGCAGTAAAAAAGAATATCTCGGCAAGGATTATATTCACCCAAACAAAGAAGGCGGAAAACTTGTTGCGGATAATATTAATCTTGATTGGTTCAGATAATATGAATTTACGAAAAATTACATCTTTATTTTTCTGAGAACAGATGTTATAATTAAGTGAAAAAATAAAAGGAGTAATATAGAATGTATATCACTGACGACATAAAATTTGTTGGCGTAAACGACAGAGAAATCGACCTTTTTGAAGGACAGTATGTTGTTGAAAACGGAATGTCATATAATTCATATATCATTGCGGATGAAAAAATTGCGGTGTTTGACACCGTTGACGCCCGCTTCGGCAACGAATGGCTTGCCAATATCAAGGCTGTGCTCGGCGAGCGCAAGCCCGATTATCTTGTTATCCAGCATATGGAGCCTGACCATTCTGCAAACATAAATCTTTTTGCAGAGAATTATCCCGATGCCAAAATCGTTGCGTCCAAAAAGGCATTCGGAATGATGCTTCAGTTCTACGGCAGCGACTATGCTGACAGACAGCTTATTGTCGGCGAAGGGGACACTCTTTCACTCGGCAGTCACGAGCTCACCTTTGTTACCGCACCGATGGTGCATTGGCCTGAGGTAATTGTTACTTATGACAGCAAGGATAAGGTGCTTTTCTCGGCAGACGGATTCGGAAAATTCGGCGCTCTTGATGCGGATGAAGATTGGGCGTGCGAAGCAAGACGCTATTATTTCGGCATTGTCGGCAAATACGGCGTCCAGGTTCAGGCGCTTCTCAAAAAAGCTGCTGCACTTGATATCAATATTATCTGCCCTCTTCACGGTCCTGTTCTTACCGAAAATCTCGGCTATTATCTCGACCTCTATAACACGTGGTCATCCTACGGCACCGAAAGCGAAGGAGTTATGATTGCATATACGACTGTTTACGGCAACACACGAAAAGCGGTTGAGATGCTTGCAAAGAAGCTCGAAGAAAACGGATGCCCGAAGGTTGTTGTCAACGACCTTGCGCGCTGCGATATGGCAGAGGCGGTTGAGGATGCATTCCGCTACGGAAAAATTGTTCTTGCAACTACCACATACAACGGTGAAATGTTTCCGTTTATGAGAGATTTCATCAGTCATCTGACCGAAAGGAACTTCCAGAACAAAACCGTCGGATTCATTGAAAACGGAACCTGGGGACTTATGGCAGAGAAATTTATGAGAAGAATGCTTGAAAACAGCAAGAATCTCACCTACACCGAAGCGGGCGTTCACATCAAATCAGCCGTGAATGATGAGAATATCGCCCAGATTGATGCGCTTGCCGCAGAGCTTTGCAAATAAAAATTGTCCGCTCAGAAATGGGCGGACTTTCTTATTGCCTGAACAGCGGCGGAATATGCTTCGGGGGATGGAGTTACATCCGCTGAAAGAAAATGAGGATAATTTACTGAAATATATTTTCCGAGTGTCAGGGCGCAGCTCGTATTTTTTATGATTCTATCCGCTTCACCCAGCATTTCGGGGTAAGTTCTGCATCCGCTGAGGGTTATGCAACGTGCCAACAGCTCGGCATCGGATGAAAAGCATTCCGATGCACGTGCGTCAAGTCCCAATGCGCAGAGAGTTTCGTGATTTGTTTCGCCTATTTTTTTCAGACCGTTTATGCTTCGGAATTCGGTAACAGCTTTTTTGGTTTCAAAATCAAAAATTCCGTTTTCGCGTCCCTTATAAAGATTCAGCTTTCGCAATTCGTGCTGGATTGCGGCAACTCTTTCACCGCTGCTTCCAAGCATTTCTGCTCTTGCACAGACCGAAGAAATAAGGATAAGAATAATCAGATCAACTGCAAGAAGTGCCGTGAGTTGCCATAATTTTTTTATTTTCGGATTCATTTTATCAGCTCCCGAAAAATATTTTTTTAATCATTTGCGTATTTATAACATATAAAAACTTGCCTTTAAAAAGGATATTTTGAAAAAACATCAAAATTTTCAATTAAGAATAATAGGAAAAAACACAATATATTGGATTTTTGTGCATTTTAGTGACAATTCACCAATTTAATTTCGTAATTAGCTAAAAAAGTTGTTGACAAATTTCAAAAATTGGCTTATTATAATTATTAATAGGGTTTTGCGAGGTATCTTGATGCACTTGAATCAGCAAAAAAACTTGTCTGATGAAGAATTGGCGGTTCTTGCCGCAAACGGTGACGACGAGGCTATGGCGCTTCTCATTTCTGCCGTTACACCGATTGCAAGAGCAAAGGCGTCGGACTTCGCAATTGCAAGAATTTCAAACGAGGATTTGACTCAGGAAGGTATGCTCGGCTTCCTTGATGCCGTCAAGAAATTTGACCCGTCAAAAGGTGTGCCGTTCAAAGCATTTGCTGAAACCTGCATTAATAACAGAATCATTTCGGCTGTCAGGTTCAATCTCAACAGCAGAAATGCCGCGCTTTCAAAGGCTGTGCCGCTTGAGACGGATTCTGGAGAAGCTGCCGCAGGCACCGACCCTGCCGATATTATTTCCGATAAGTTTGAAACAGAGCATCTTGCAGAATTTCTCAACAATGAGCTTTCCGATTTTGAAAAGAAGGTTCTTGATTTGCGTTTTCAGGGCAAAAGCTATGCGCAGATTGCACAGTCGCTTTGCCGAAGCGAAAAGGCTGTTGATAATGCGATTCAGCGAATCCGAAGCAAGATGCACAGAAGAATTAATAAATAATACTCCGCAAGGAGTATGGATATGCCCCCGTAGCTTAAAGCAGAGCGTTGATATTCAAAGGTGGCGGTGCAATTCCGTCCAAGGGCGTCAAAAAATATTTTTTTCAAGCGAGGTTAACAACAATGTACGAAGACAAGACTCTCATCTGTAAGGAATGCGGCGAAGAATTCATCTTCACAGCAGGTGAACAGGAATTCTATGCTGAAAAAGGCTTTGTAAATGAGCCCCAGCGCTGCAAGACATGCCGTGACGCACGCAAGAATGCTGCCCGTGGCGAGCGTGAATGGTTTGAGGCAACATGTGATTCCTGCGGTGGAGTTGCAAAGGTTCCCTTTAAGCCCCGTGAGGACAGACCCGTTTACTGCAGCGAATGCTTTGCAAAGAAGCAGGAGCAGGCATAAGCTCTGACTTTATTAAACGCTTAAAGAACCCCCTCGGATATCCGAGGGGGTTTAAATTTTTATATGCTGTTTTTTCCGACAATCAGTTTTGAGCCAACCTTAACTTTAATCTGCGGTTTGTTCTTTTTAGTTTTGCCTTCGGGGAGAACAAGAACATTGCCGTATTTGAAAGCATCCTTGAGGATCGAGGTCATTTCTTTGTTTTCGGTGAAATTCTTGGTCGCAAGCGGTTTTGACCATTTATTTCCGATTTCTTCGTAGCTGTCAAGCGTGAGGTCGGCATCGGGTACGCTTCCGCCGAAAATATATGCGGATTTGAGTCCTGACCCCTTGTAATCGCCGATAAGCCACGATATTCCGCTGTCGTTGAGTGCGGTCAGCGACTCGGCAAGATTCTCTTCGGCTCTGATTTTGCAGACTATGCACGGTATACCGTTGCTTTTATAATTTTTTACGTGTCGTAAGAGCGCGGCGGTTTCAAAGCTTGTGCGGAAATGCGAATAGAATCCGTAGGCAATATTTAAAAGGTCGTTGCTTTCGGGGAGAGAATCGGGAGTGCCTGCCGCTTCGGTGATGATAATATGCCTTTCATCAACGGTTCTTATTGCCTTGAAGATTCGTCTGTAAAATTTGTTGAGGGTGTCAACTTTGCTTTCCCAGTCCGCCATACGCACGAGGGGTCTGTTAAGAAGGTCGTAAGCTGCAACGGTTGCCTCGTCTTTGTAGTGAGCTGCAACCTGAGTCCAGAATCTAATCACAGCATTTCTTGCCTCAAAGCCGTCCTTACCCGAGTTGAAAAGTATGCTCTCATCGTTGCTTCCGCAAGCAGAGTCCGTGTTCTGGAATCCCGTGGCGGAATGAAGCTCGAAGATGACATAAAGCCCCGCTTTTCTGCATTTTGTAACAAGAATATCAAGCTTATCGAAGTCAATATCATCCTTGCAGTTGTCTTTTTTGCAAAGATACTTGAAACGCAAGGGAATTCTTACGCAGTTTGCACCGAGCTTTTTAACGAATTTTATATCGGACGGAGAAATGAAGTTTTCATAATACTTTTGGCAAAGCTGTCTTGCACCGTAGCTGCCGAATCTCTTTTCAAGTGCATAAAAAACATCGTAGCCTTTGGGAGATTCGATATCCGCTTTGCTGAAATAAAAAATATCATCGTTAAGATTTACTCCGCGCAGGGGAGTGGGAATGCCGTTTTCATTGACGAAGGCGGCATTTTCCGTATGCAGAAAATCCGAATCCGCAATCGGTTTTGCCGCTGCGGAAGCTTTTGCGAAGCCGTAAATTGTCGGCACCGCCGCCGCTGCAGCACCAGCGGCACAGCCTGCAATCATAATTTTTTCACTTTCTGTCAACGCAATCTCCTCCTTCTTAAAATGTAAGCAATTACGCAAAGCACGGCAACACCCGAAGCCGCACCGAGCGAGTCAATAAACCAGTCAAAAAGGCTGCATGCCCGTTCCTCAACAAAAAGCTGATGAAGCTCATCCGTTGCGGCATATGCCGATGCAATCGCAAAGGAAAGAAAAGGCATTGTTTTCGAACAAGTCTGATAAAGAGCGTTATAAACCAAAACGGCAAGACCTGTAAATTCAAGAAAATGAGCCGCTGTGCGAAGAGCTGACTCGCTTATCGGGAGCTTCATAAGAAACAGAAACCAACTGCTTGTATCGCTCGATTCAGCACCATTTTGAGCGGAAAGGGAAAATATTATTCCCATACAAACGGCAACAGCCGCCCACGAAGCCGCAATTATGAAAGTCCTTTTTTTCATCAGTCAAACCTCTTTGTTCCGATAAAACTGATGCTGCTTTCCGAATCAAAAACAGCAATTCCTTCAACATCCTCCGAGGTAACAAAACAGCTTGAACGTGAATAGAGGGGATAACATATCGCCTGCTGAAGAATATAGCTTTCAGCCGTGAAGCATCCGCCGAGAAGCTCGTCATCGCTTTCAACGGTCATAAGCCTGTCGATTATAACAGAGTAATCATCTGAGCGGAAACGGAAAATTCCGCCGCCTCTGAACGATGCGAGGAAATCAACCGCACTGCTGTAAGCTGATTCGGTGCCCGTCAGAGCAATCTGGTATTTGCCGCTGCTGACCGCCGAGCGGATTTCCGAGGGAGTTTTGTTTTCAATGGATATGCCAAGGCTGATGCCCATTGTTTTCTGCCATATCTGAAGCTGATTGCGCACCGCGGAATCAAGCCATTCGGGGCATAGAACGGTAAGCTGAATCTTATCCTTGCCGATTTCTGAAAGACCTGTTTTCCAGAATTCTTTTGCGACTGCTGTATCATAATTGATTTTCGGGGTCTGTCCGCCGACCGCATCACGGTAGTTAAGACTGCCTGCCGAGCAGTTTTTGGGAACAAATCCGTCGGTTAATTCTGAGTTTTCGGGTGCTTCGGCAAAAAGACTGCGGTCAATCGAGCTGCTCAGGGCAATGCGGAGATTCGCATTGCTCAGATAAGAATCCGAGCAATTGAAAAAGAATCCGAACACAGAATTCGGATTGCTTTTTGCAATCACGGAATTATCGGGAACGGGTGAATCGGGCGGTATAAATGCGCCGCTGACGTTACCGATAGATATCTCGTTGCCTATGGTTTCTACGTTGTAATCAAAGTCGAAATTGACAAGTGAAGGCATAACTTTCTGCTCGCCTGCGTAATAATTGTTGCGTCTTATAGTGAGAGCGGATTCCGAATCCCACGAGCTGACGTAGAACGGACCGTTGCAAAGCATATGCCTGCTGCTTAATCCGTATCTGCCGCCCGTTGCGGTGAAGAATTCTTCGTTGCAGGGCATAAACACGCTTTCCGTCAGCCTTTCGAGAAAATCGGCACACGGCTCTGTGAGCTTTATAACAAGAGTGGTGTTATCGGGTGCCGTTGCACCGAGTGATGCAATATCCGCGTTGCCTGCGTGAATTTCCGCTGCATTTTCGATGATGAACAGTCTGTGTGCGCTCGGTGAGTTCGTCGCGGGAGAAACGGCACGCTGCATTGCAAACACAAAATCATTTGCCGTCAGCTTTTCGCTGGAGAATTTCTTATAAAAATCTTCGCCGAATTCGTTTTTGATTGAAATCGGGCAATACCATTCGGTATCAGATTTAAGGGTGAATGTGTATGTGAGCGAATCGGGGGAAACACTCCATGACAGAGCGATACCGGGGATGATATTTCCCTCTGCCGAACGGCGTACCAGACCCTCAAAGGTGTTGTTGATGATAATATGCGCCTCTGTGTCACCTGCATATTGCGGGTCAAGGGTAGAGGGACATTTTTTCAGTGAATAGTAAATCGTACCGTTATCGCCTCTGTTTGAACAGGAAGCAAGAGATAACAGCATCGCTATTGCCAAGATTAAAGAAAGAAAACGTCTCATTTGTTTTCCTCCATCCATTTTGCAAGCTGATCTGCAAGCGGATTGCTTGAGGTTTTCTGTTTTGCCTGCTGTTGCATATAGTGGGCAACATCGCGCTTGCCTGCGCCTGCACTTTCTTTTCTTTTCTCAAAGTCGGAGAGTTTTTCTCTGTATCCGCAGACACAGAAGAAAGCTTTTTTGTCGCCCTCGCCCCTCATTTCAAGTTTCTTATGGCATTCGGGGCAACGCGCGTTTGTGATGACCGTAACGCTCTTGCGGTATCCGCATTCTCTGTCCTGGCAGACAAGCATTTTGCCTTTTTTGCCGTTGACCTCAAGCAGATATTTGCCGCATTCGGGGCAAGGCTCACGTGTCATATTATCGTGCTTATATTTTGAATCGCTTGATTTTACCGAGCTTACAAGTGAGCGTGCATAGTCACGCATTTCCGAAATGAACTTTTTATTGTCTGCACCGCCTTTTGCGATAAGCGACAGACGCTGTTCCCATCTTGCGGTAAGCTCCGCAGATTTAAGGTCGGGCGGAACAATATCAATAAGCTGTTTGCCCTTTGAGGTCGGGAATATTTCCTTGCCTCTTCGTTCAACACAGAATGAATCAAAAAGTTTTTCGATGATGTCTGCTCTTGTTGCGGGAGTGCCCAGACCGCCTGCGGTTTTGAGAGCATCCTTGAGAGAGCCGTCATCAACCTGACCCGTCGGGTTTTCCATTGCGGAAAGCAGGGTTGCTTCGGTGTATCTTGAAGGAGGCGCGGTTTTGCCTGCACAAAGGCGTACACCCTTGGGAAATACGGGTGCACCCTGTGAAAGCGCGGGAAGCTGCTGGGATGCGATATCGTCGCCGTCATCATCGTCATCCGCAAGCGATGAATCATAGAGAGCCTTCCATCCCGCTGATTTGACGGACTGACCCTTGGTATAGAATTTGTGGTTTCCTATTGTTATTGTTACCTGCATTTCGTCATATTCAAACGGTGCGCTGAGCACGGCAATGAAACGGCGCACAACAAGGTCATAGATATGACGCTCTTCCCTTGTGAGCTTGTTGAGGTCAACATACTGCTCTGTGGGGATGATTGCGTGGTGGTCGGTGACCTTTGCATCGTTGACAATATATTTGGTCGGAATCGGCTTTGCACGCAAAACGGCATTCGCAAAATCTTTGTAGGGTCCGACAGCGATTGCGCGCAGACGCTCGGGGAGTGTTGCGGCAACGTCCTTGGTTATATATCTCGAATCCGTTCTCGGGTATGTGAGAAGCTTGTGGGTTTCATAAAGACTCTGCATAAGCGAAAGAGTCTGCTTTGCGGAGTAGCCGTATTTCTTGTTGGCATCTCTCTGAAGCTCCGTGAGGTCGTATGCGGCGGGAGGTGCTTTGAATTTATAGGTTTTTCTGACCTCGGTGAGTGTTCCTCTTTTTCCCTTGACATCATCTGCAACAGCCTGCGCCGCTGCGGCATCAAAAAATCTTGCTTGGTTGTGCTTATCTTTATACAGCGCCGAAAATCCGTCAAAATCCGCTTTTACGGTGAAATAATCCTTGGAGCGGAATTTGAGAATTTCTTCTTCTCTCTTGACTATCATCGCAAGAGTCGGAGTCTGCACTCTGCCTGCGGAAAGCTGTGCATTATGCTTGCAAGTGAGCGCGCGGCTCACGTTGAGTCCAATCAGCCAGTCTGCTTCTGCGCGGCACTGAGCGCTGCGGTAAAGATTATCATACTGTGATGCAGGCTTGAGCGATGCAAAACCTTCGCGGATTGCCTTGTCTGTCTGCGACGAAATCCACAGACGGAGCATAGGCTTTTTGCAGTTTGCTTTCCGGATTATCCATCGTGCAACAAGCTCACCCTCACGCCCTGCATCGGTCGCAATAACAACCTTATCAACCTCGTTGCTCGAAAGAAGTGAGCTTACAGCCTTGAATTGCTTTGAGGTCTGACCGATGACAACGAGCTTCATATTTTCGGGCAGCATGGGAAGGTCTTCCATTCTCCAGGTTTTATACTTATTGTCGTAGGCTTCGGGGTCAGCAAGAGTCACAAGATGCCCGAGTGCCCAGGTGATTATATATTTGTCGCCGATTATGCATCCGTTGCCGTTCTTCTTGCATCCGAGAACACGGGCAATATCCCTTGCAACGGACGGTTTTTCGGTTAAAACGAGAGTTTTTGCCAAAAAACTCACTCCAATCATTACTATAATACTCCAAAATATATGATAACAAAAACAATATGATTATATTTTCTATATTAGAATAATAGCCAAAAAATATGTCACCCTCTCCGAATCGGAAAGGGTGACATAAAAACGGTTCGATTATTTGTTTCTGCGCTTTTTAATTATCTTTCTGAGAATAAGAATTGCGACAGCGATAACGGCAACAACGGGAATGATAATCGGAAGTCCGCCGATGAAGTTAACAACGAAGTCACTCAGCCATTCGCCCAGTTCCTCAAGATTGTCAAGGAAGGTGTTCTTGATTCTGCTGCCGATGGTCGGCTTTTCTTCGGTAACGCGCTCAACCTCATTGATATCGAGAGTGATGGTGCTGTAACCGATTCTGTTTTCAAGCACACGCATTTTTGCGGTGTAGGATTCAATCTGATAGTTAACCTCTGAAAGTCTTTCCTGAATTGAAAGCACGTCTTCGAGCGATTCAGCTTTTTCAAGAAGCCCGGTGAGTGTTGTTCTTTCTGTTTTATAGGCGTTGATGCGACTTTCAAGGTCAACATATTCAAGGGTAACGTTTTCCTGCTTCTCGGTTTTTCTGATTATTTTACCTTTTTCTTCAGCGCCTGCAAGGAATTCATCGAGTCTGTCGGCAGGAATGCGCACAACGTATGTTGAGCTTCTGTTGGAATTCGAGGAATAATAGCTGCCCATATGGTTTGTTGAATTTTCAACATAGCCGCCGAGCTTTGTGACATTTGCGGTCAATGCGGCAAGATAAGCCTCATATTCCTTGGTCTGGATTGACAAATCAACTGTTTTGATAATTTTTTCTTCAGTTGATTTTTGTGATTCGGGTGCTTCGGCACCTGATGCGGACTGATTTGCGGTATATTTGAAATCACCGCCGATATCTGCCGCACTGTCAGCAGAATATAATTCCATACTGCCTTCAGTGACAAAGGCTCCGTTTTCCATATCAGCAGCCAGCCTGTCACCTGATGCTCCGCACGCCGCAAAGGAAAGAATAAGAATAATGCAAAGGATAATTGCGAACAATCTTTTTTTCATATAAATCAACCTTTCTTTTATGATTTTATTTTTGCGGAAATGTTAAATTTCTGCAAAGTCATTGACATTTATCCGATTTTATGGCACTAATATATATATAGAAAAGAATTTTTGGAGGAATCCTTTATGAAAAAAATAATTGCAATAATTGCCGCTTTTGCGACTGCTCTTTCACTTGCTTCGTGTTCGGTTGATAATGATAAAACCGCTGCCGATTACATCGCCGAGCAGGAAGCTGAATATTCTCAGCTTATCGAGTCTTTGACTCAGGCAGAGATTGAGCGCTCCGAAAAAATGGTTAAAAACATCGAAGACCTCGGCAAAACCGAAAAGAACAAGCAGATTGTTGTTAAGGTTGCTTCCGCAAACAGTGAGCACTACCAGGTTTTCCTTATGAACAGAAAGGGTATCTGCGAAAAAGTCAGAGACTATTATTTCTATGAATCGCTTGAAATGTTTGAACGCAACAACGAAAGACAGAAGGAGAGCGGTCGTCAAAAGAAAATCGACAGTGACAAGACTGCAAGAATGATTGCTTTTGAAAGCGATTATGAAATTGAAGAAAGAAATAAGTTCGACCAGATTTATGAGCTTTATAAGAATGATGAAAGCAAAGCCCAGGGATTTGAAGTGATTGAATAATTCCGATATCCGCTCTCTTTAAGAGGGCGGATTTTTATTTGTAATAGTTTTCGGGGACGATTATTTCCGCGGGCATCGAGCCGCTGCCGCTTTCACGTTTGGCAAAAGCCGTGTAATATTCATCGATCGATTCTCTGTCAAAAGAATAGATTAGCTCCGTGTTAAAAATCTCATAGATTTCGTTTTCTTCAAAAGGAGTGCGGTAAAGCGGAAACGTGCCGTAAAAGCTGTTGATATGTTTTGCATATTGACGGTTGGATTCGTCGAAAGCTTCTTTTGAAATTCCGAAATGTTCAACAAACTGAACAATTGCCATACCGTTATCGCTGACAGCTGTTTCCGACCATTCGATGAATTCGCCGTAATCAACAAGCTTAATAAATGCTTGCGGGATTAGCGAGTAAATTCTTCTGAATCCGTCTGCATCAAAAATCACCTGAGTGTATTCATCGGCGGTGTAAGTATATTTGCTGTCACCGTTTTCGGAGTTGAGCGAATTGCTCAGCTGAGCCGAATTATCTGAAAAGAGTCCGTAATCTTTGTCTGCAACAAACATATCTTCAACTGCCGCTGCGTTTTCTGCCATATCCGCAGGTGCGCCCGCTTTGAGAAGAAATCCGGGAGAGAAAACAGCGACCGTGATAACCAGCATTGCCGCCGCTGCCGCAAGCGCAGTATAGTTTATTTTTCTTCGCTTTTTGCCTTTGCAGGCTTCGAGGATTTTCTGCTTCTGCAAATCGTCAAGCTTTATTTCCTCAGCCGCCTCTTTGAACTTATCGAATTCGGTCATTGCTTCGCCTCCTTTTCATAGATTTCACGCAGGGCATCACGGCCTCTTTGCAGTCTTTTTTTGACTGCTGCCGAGGATATGCCGAGCAAAGTCGAAACTTCCTCCGCCTTGTAGCCTTCAACATAGTGAAGATGCATAACTATTCTGTATTTTTCTTCGAGCGACATCAGCAGACCGAGGATTTGCGCATTATCCTCGCTCGTGCCGAGATTACGGATTTCGTCAAGACTGACGAAACTTGCCCGCTTTCTGCTTCTGAGAATGTCGTGGCATATGTTGGTTGCAACTCTTATGAGCCACGCTTTTTCGTGGTCGGAGCCGTTGAAATCAGGAGCTTTTGTTATGTAACGCAAAAAGCAGTCCTGAACGGCGTCCTGAGCATCCTCCCTGTTTCCCGTCATAACCGAGCACAGGCGGTAAAGGCTGTTACCGTATTCTTCCAACGCCCTTTCGGCATCGGGTGGAATTTTTTTGATTTTAGCGGGCAAGCAACCGCCCCCTCTCTGTTTATAATTCAAATGTTTTATAAATTAAAAAACCACCTTTTGTCCTCTCATAAGATAAACGGAACGAAAGGGCAAAAGGTGACAAATATTTTTATTTCTTATAAACTTTTAAAATTTCACCGATATAGACTTTATGATAGTCCTTGTTGGCATAGTTATTTTCTATTGAAGCATCCTCAAAGCCTGCGGGGTCAATGAATTGCGATGCCATTTTTCGGCAGACAAGAGTATATTCCGCCTGCTCAAAGGTTACGCCGCCGTCGGTGAATACGGGCGTAAGACCACATACCTCTGCCTTGTTGATATCTCTGCCGCTTTTTGAGCCGCAGATGCGCAGAGCATTCCTGAATTCCTCGCCGTAGAAGCTGAGTGTGAAAACATCATTGCTTTCAAGGAATTCATAGGTGTATCGCTGAGGTCTGATAAAAATGAACACAGCATCCTTGCCCCAGATTTCGCCGAGTCCGCCCCAGCTGACGGTCATAGTATTGAACTTTTCTTTATTGCCTGCAGTTACAAGTCCCCAGCCGTCGGAAATAAGCTCAACGGCGCTCTTTTTTATTTCTCTGATGTTGATTTCTTTCATAGCATTTCCTCCGTATTATAAATTTTGAGGGATTAAATGAATGACAAAATAATAAAAACAATCCAGAGGATAACGGGAATACCGTATTTTTCAAGGCGTGCGCCGACAGAAGTTATCACAGAAGGAATAAATGCGAACATCCTGCCGACAGCGTTCATTTTTTTCTGCGAGAAGGCGACATCGTGAAGATTCATTGCGTCCTCAACAAGAGGGAAAAGGCTGCACAGAAGCGAAATGCCGACATAAGCGAGTAGCACATAAAAGATGAAAAGTCCGATTGAATCCGACGGTCTGACACCGAGGAAGCAAAGATTGATATAGCCTGCAAGAAATATCGGGAAACCGGTAACAAGATTCATAAATCCGGGTCCCGTTGCCATAAGATATGCTGCGAAACCTTTTTTAGCAAGACCGTGCTCAACGTGACCGCAGGCTTCATCGATTCTCAGATAACCGGGCACTTCAACGGGCAGCCCGAGAAGCTTGCAAGTGAGATGCTCCCAGAAGCCTCTGAGATACGCTCCGGGAAAAGTCAGAATTTTAGATGCGATATAAAGAGCTGTCATGCGAGATCACACACTCCTTCCGAAAGAACTTGCTTGGCTGTTTTTTCTCCGTTGATAACAGCGGAAACCTGATTTGAAGGTGTAAAGTCTTTGTAATAGTCAACAATCTGGTCAAGATAAACTGCGTTTTCGCTCGATGTAAGACCGTGCATCTTGCAGATGTTGGCGCAAAGATAAACCGTATTGTCGAGCTGGGGAGTGAATCCGCTGCTGTCCATATAATAGTTTGCCATATAGGATGCGTTGGAATCTGCGGTGAATGCTTCTTCAAAAGCTTCGCTGTATTTTCCTTCAAAGAGGTAAATGAGAGCAAGCTGGCGGTGAAGCTCGGATGAGAAATCGTTTTCAACCAGACCTTCTTCAATAACAAGCTTGCTCTTTTCAATGTCACCGAGTGCGCGGTGATATGTTGCTTCAAGAGCATACGCGTTGTCAAAGCCTTCATTGTTTGTTTTGAATTCCGCAAGAAGCTTGCTTGCGCCGTCGGTGTCATCCTTTGCGAGCAGACATCTGAGGATGAGGTCGTGCGCTCTGTAGTTTGTTTTGTCTTTCTCCGCAAGAACTTCGGCGTATCCGACAGCCTCGTCGTATCTGCCTTCCTGCACAAGAATATCAGCGGTCTCAATGCAGTAAAGCCAGGAGAAGTCTCTGCCCTGAGCCTTTGCGCTTTCATCCGCCGCCTTGATAAAGGCGAGTTTTTCGTCAACGCTGAATTTATAGAAATCAGCCGCATTGAAAAGGAAATAGTTGAAATACACGTCGTTCAGACCTGCTGTGCCCTCAAGAGCATAGAGTGCATTGAAGGTTTCTTCCTGAGTTGCGCCCGTAAGCATAGCGTCAAGAGGCTCTGCCATTAATGAATAGTTGTTATAGAATTCATCGTAAATGTCGATGTATTCTTTGATTCCGGGAAGCTTTTCAGCGGCATTCTCGCCGTAAATCATCATTGCCAGATAAGCGGCATCGAGGGGCGAACGGCTTTTTGCGTAGCTGATTATTGTTTTTTCGGCGATGCCCTTGCCTTCCTTGACAAACGGGCTTTCCGTTCCGAGAATGCTGCTTATTTCTTCAACAACCGATGAAACCTGCGAATATTCAAGATATGCAGCATACCAGCGGTCTTGAGATGCATAAACATCGCCTCTTGCCGCCTGAAGTGCGGGTGCGCTTGCAAGAAGAGCGATAACAAGTGCAAAAACGCTTACGCAGATAACGGCGATTCCCGAAATCCACGCCAAAAACGGCACCTTGCTTTTATACATTGCCGCTTCGCATCCGGCACAGTAATCGCTTTCCTCGCCTTTACGGTTTTTACCGCAGATAACGCAGAGAGAGTCTTCGTCGATTTCTTCTGCGTCATCGGGAATGATTTCTTCTGTTTTTTCAGCAATTACTTCTTCGGTATTTTCGGTTTCAGTCTGAACTTCTTTTTCGACTGCTTCTTCCGAAACTTCGGTTTCGGGATTTTCTTCTTCGGGGATACCGTTCAAGAGTTCTTTATCCAAGAAGCATACCTCCTTACTGTTTATAACTCATTTATTTTATCACTAAACAGACATATTTTCAATAAAAATAAAAATATTTGCATTTTATTCATATTTTATACTGCCCTTGATTTTCTTGAGCTTATATGTTAAAATTAGCGTTACGAATAATGATTTATACGTTGAAAACATATACCGAAAGGATTTTTACTATGAAAAAAACAATTTCAGTCATTCTTATTGTTGCATCTCTTACGGTTCTTTTTGCTTCGTGCAAACCGAGCAAGGAGAGGGTTATCGTTTCGGGTAACTATACATACGTTGCCCTTGAAGATAACACGGCAAAAATAACAAAATACACCTGCTCGGATGAAATGCTCGAGCTTAAGATTCCCGCATCAATCGACGATATGACGGTTACCGTTATCGGCTCGGGCGCATTCAGCGGAGTTCAGAATATCGGCGCAGTAACATTCCCCGAAACAATAACGCTCATCGAAACCGATGCATTTACGGGCAGCTCAATCAAAAAAGCTTATCTCCACAGATGCTCGGCTCTTACCGAAATTCAGCCGAAAGCATTCGCGGAATGCCATAATCTTGTTCAGGCAGATTTCCCCCGCAGCCTTGAAACAATCGGCGAAGGTGCATTCTATTATTGCGACAGCCTTAAGGTTGCAAATTTCAGAGGCGACACTCAGAATATCCATCAGTTTGCTTTTGATGCCTGCCCCAAGGTTAAGTTCTATGTTAAATCAGACCTGACAGAGGTTATCAAATTTGCACAGACCTACCACATTGAGCTTTCCGTTTCGGAGAAATAATATGAGATTTGCGGATGCGCTTCGGTGCATCCGTTTTTTTTATTTCATTAACGGCTTCTTTGCCGAGCAGAAGCAGGGCAAAAATATTAGGCACCGCCATCAGTCCGTTGAGCGTGTCTGACAGACTCCATACGCTTTCGAGACGGATAAGGCTGCCTGCAAAAGCCGATATGATATATATTACATTATATATTCTGCCGTTTTTTTCGCCGAAGAGATATTCGGCGCCGCATTTGCCGTAATATGACCACGCAATCAACGTTGCGAATGCGAAAAGGCATATGCAGGAATTGAGAAAATATCCTCCCCATTTTCCGAAAACGCTCTCAAAAACAGCTGTGCAGAGCTGAACTCCGTTAAGAGATGCAGAGGAAAGACCGACTCCGCCCGTGAGCATTGCGGCACCAGTAACACTGCACATAAAAACCGTGTCGATAAATACCTCAAGTATGCCCCAGTACCCCTGTTCGGCGGGGGATTTGCAGTCTGCGGCGGCGTGAATGATTGCGCTGCTTCCGAGGCCTGCTTCATTTGAAAAAACACCTCTTGAAATGCCGTATCTCGCCGCTTTCGCAATTCCGAATCCGCTGACAGACCTGAGTGTGAATGCCTCTTTGATGACGGTTCTGAAGCATGGAAGGAGGTTTTCAATGTTTTTTACAATAATAATGAAGCAAGCAGCAACGAAAGCAACCGAAAGCACAGGAATAAGCTTTTCGGATATCCGTGATATTCTTTCAAGACCGCCCGAAATTGCGATGGCGACAAGCGCGCACAGTGCGACAGCGGTCACAATCGGTTTTACCCCGAATCCGCTCATTCCCTGGGCAACGGAATTTGCCTGAGTCATATTGCCCATTCCGAGCGATGCGCCCGTCAGGAAAACCGCATAAACAGATGCAAGCCCCTTCATTCCCAATCCGTTTTCTATGTACTGCATCGGCCCGCCCTTGAATCTTCCTGAAAAATCGCGGATTCTGTATTTGATTCCGAGAATGTTTTCGCAGCAGCAGGTCATCATTCCGAGCACGGCGGATACACACATCCAGAAAAGCGCGCCGGGTCCGCCCGAAAGAATCGCCGTTGCAACCCCGATGATGTTGCCCGTTCCGAGGCAGGCGGCGAGTGCGGATGTCAGCGCAGAAAATTGCGAAATGGAGCCGTCGGTATTTTTCTGTTTTCTGCTTCGGAATGCCGTAACAACGGTTTTTCCTGCCCACTGCCTTATTCCGCAAATCTGAAAAAATCCCGACCCTGCCGAAAGATAAAGTCCCGTGCCGAGAAACACGGCAAGCATCGGCGGCCCCCATATAAACGAGCTGATTGCATAATTTATTTCGGAAAGCATCAGTATCACCCCATTCAAAAATATGAAAGAGGAATGAAAAAAAGTATATTTCTTCGGGATTTATTGACTGTTTAAAACATTTGTTGTAATATGTATTTATCTGATTTAAAGGAGAACTTCAATGGAAAAGAAATTGGTTGTTGCTAATATAGGAATGAAATTCGGTATGTGCCATGTTGAAGGCGCAATGAGCTACGGTGCGGAAATCGCCGCAATCTGCGACTGCAACGAAGAGAATCTTCGTTTCGCGGGCGAAAGATACGGCATTCCCGAAGAAAAACGTTTTACCGATTATATGGATATCGTCAACAATAAGGATATAGATGTTGTTACGGTTGCAATCCCCGATCAGCAGCACGTCAAGGTGTCCTGCGATTTGCTTCGCTCGGGCAAACACGTGCTTTGCGAAAAGCCGCTTGCGCTTACCCGAGAGGATATCGAAGAAATGGTCAGAGTTGCTGATGAATCGGGCAGCAAATTTATGGTCGGTCAGATTTGCAGATTCACCCCTGCATTCGAAAAGGCTAAGGAAATAATCGAATCAGGAACAATCGGCGAGCTTTATTTTGTTGAGTCGGAATATGCTCACGACTATATGAAGCTTTGCGATGACTGGCGTGCAGACCCGAACCGTCACGGTGTTATCGGCGGAGGATGCCACGCTGTTGACCTTCTCAGATGGCTTGCGGGTGACCCTCAGGAGGTGTTTGCTTACGGCACGCATAAGCTTTTGCCGCAGGTGCCTTATGACGATGCAACAATTGCGGTTATAAAATTCGGCGAGAACGTTGCGGGCAAGGTTTTTGTTTCGACGGGATGCAAGCGTGATTACACTATGCGTACGGTTATTTACGGCACAAAGGGAACACTTATCTGCGACAACACTTCGCCGACGATGACACTTTTCACCACCGACGAAGAGGGTGTAACAAAGGAGCCGCAGATAATTGAGGTTGAGGTTAACAATCACAATGCCGCAAGAGAATTTGAGGTTTTTGCCGACGCTATTCTCAATGACAAGAAGGTGGTTACCGATGCCCGCGAGGGTGCAAAGACCGTTGCGGTATGCCTTGCAATTGTTGAGTCTGCAAAAACGGGCAAGCCGGTAAATCCCAACTATAAATTTTAAAATGAATAATCACTCAATGCCCTGAATTCATATCCGTTTTCACGGGCGAAATCAATGATTCTTCCGAGAGCCTCGGCGTTGTCGGGAGAAACGGAATGAAGAAGAATAATTGCTCCGGGATGGAGTCGAGCGGTGACTGTGCTGAATGCATGGTCGCCGCCTTTTGTTGCATTCACATCCCAATCCGCATAAGCGCAGGACCAGAAAACGCTTGTGTAGCCCATTGAGCCGACAAGCTCGAGCGCGCTTTCGGTGTAGCATCCTTCGGGAAAGCGGAAAAACGGTGAAGTGTAGCCGAAGTTTGTTCGCAGATAATTGTCGCATTCAAGGATTTCATCCGCCATCCGCTGTCTGTCGATTTCGGCAAAATTCGGGTGCTTTGCGGAATGATTGCCGACAATGTGACCTTCGTTAATCATCCTTGCAATCAGCTCGGGGGAGGATTTTATGTGGTCAAGGGTGCAGAAGAATGCTGCAGACACATTTTTTTCTTTGAGCGTATCGAGCACCTTGTCGGTCATACCGTTTTCCCATCCGCAGTCGAATGTGAGATAGAGAACTTTTTCTTCTGATTTATTGTCATAGCAGACGGCATTATACTTTTTTGACTGAAAAAAATTCTGCGCGCTGACGGAATTCATATGAGGCTGAGAATCTTTTGCAACTCCGTAGCTGTGCTCGATTCTTTGGGTGGGAAGATTGCGGGTGTTGTCGGGGTCGGCAACTTCAAAAACAGCAGTCTGCAGAACACTTCTGCCCGTAAGCGGGGATGTTTCTTTGGGCAATGCCGCGGTTGTGACGAGTGAAGTGACCGTGCGGTCATCTTCAACGGTGACGGGCGCGTTAACGTTGTTGTTTTCGAGCGTTTCCCTTCCGTTGCAGGCGGCAAAGGTAAAAAGAATCGTAATTACGAAAAAAAGCAATAATTTCTTCACATTTATCACCTTGAAATAAAATTTTTGTTCATATATAGTATTTACAGGTCATTTTTTTAAATTCTTGAAGTTTTTCAAAAGTTTTTAAGATTTGATGCAACAAAACGCGGAGTGAACGACACTTATTAATGAGAGTTGTTGGGAGGGTATGATTTGAGCGCTCGGATTAATCAGCTCGTGGCCCGTGCAAAAGAGGGGAACGCCGAAGCTTTCGGCGAGCTTTATGAGCTTTATTATAAAGAAATGTATTGCTATGCGTGTTATGTCACGGGCAGTGAAATCCTGGCTCAGGATGCGGTTTCTGATGCGGTGCTGTCTGCGTTCGAGCAGATAAAATCGCTCAAAAACGAAAAAGCATTCAAAAGCTGGATTTTTAAAATTCTCTGTGCGGCGTGCAAGCGTTATTATACGGATAATCAAAAGAAAAAATCGTTGGTCTATCTCGATGACGAAGAGAGCGGATTCACAGAGCCGACGGGTTCAGATAATCCTGAGCTTTCCGTCGAACTGAAGAGCGCGCTCAATTCCTTGTCAACAGAAGAAAGAGAGATTGTTGTGCTCAGTGTGTTGGGTGAATATAAAAGCCACGAATTGGCAGATATACTTGATTTGCCGCCATCAACGGTGCGTTCGAAGCTTAAGCGAAGCCTTGCAAAGCTCAGAACCATGCTCGGCGGAGAATATTGACGAAGGGAGGGTAACCGAATGAATAAGAAAGATAAGCAGATTCTTGATGTTCTTGAGAATGAATTGAAGTCAGAGGTTGAAAATGTGAACGTACCTCTTCGGCTTCAGAAAGAAAGCATTGTAAAGATGCTCGAAAACGCAGATAAAAATAAATCGGAAAATTCAGATGATGCCGAGGCAACGGCAGGCAGAAGCAACGTAACCATTATCCGTAAGGCTATGGCGATTGCGGCAATGCTTGCGGTTGTTATTACCGGCACATTGCTTATGAAGCCGCAGAGCGGCGTAAAAGTTGTCAGAGCAGATACATTCCACGAAAAGCTCAAGGACACATCGCCCGTCAAAGGTGTTGAAAGCATTGAAGATATTGAAAAAGCGGTCAAGGAAATTCTTGATGAGTCACGAAAAGAAGAGAGTGCCGCGGCTATTCAGACATCCCGTCCCGTGAGTCCCGAAAACAACCCGGCGGTTACCGATGCCAATCCCGCAACACCTGTTCAGAATTCAGATCATATAATCGAGAGCTACAGAGGATATATCGCAAGCGCAAAGCTTGAAAACAGCAAAGCTGACGAAAATGAATCTGTTAACTCAATAACCCGTAAAGAGCCTGACGGAATTGCGTCCTACGGCGATTTTAAGGCGGATATCGTCAAGACCGACGGCAAATATCTTTACATCACATCAACCGGCACCAACGTCGAAACGGGCAATACCGTTGAACAGATTAAAATTGTGAAGATATCTGCAGACGGCTCGATGGAAGCGGTTTCAACGGTTGTTCTTTCCGAGGGTACGGTTGGCGGAAGCTTTGACGAGTGTATTGAAATCCACCTCAAAAATAACAGACTTACCGCAATAATGAAAAGGCATAAATATATCTTTGCCGAGTCGGGCAGGGTTTATGATAATGTTTCTACCCTCGCAGTTTACTATGACATAACAAATCCCTATGCTCCCGAGAAAATCAGAGAGCATCTTCAGGACGGTGAATATATTTCATCGGCTCTTTACGGCAACAAGCTCAGCCTTGTCACCGCAAAATCCATTACAGATAAATCCCGTGACGGTGAAAATTATATCCCTTCATTCTGCATTGACGGCGTGAAGGTTAACCTCAAGGCGGAGGATATCCGCATTGCGGTCAACGACCCGGGCAATTCATATCTTTTTGTTACGGTTACGGATATAGCAGATTTCACAAAGGGTGTGGGAAGATTTGCACTTCTCGGCTGTGACAATAAAATCTACTGCACATCTTCGGCAATTGTTGCCGTAAGAGAGTTTACTTCTCAGGAAGAGAACGAAAACGGCGATAGAAGCACTTTCACCGAAGTTCACAAGATCAATCTTGAAGGCTCAGCCGTAGATTATTCCGGCTGGTACAGACTTCAGGGTACTCTCTCGGGCGGAATTTCCGTTGATGAAGAAAACGGCGATCTCAGAGCGCTGACAAGCGACGGTAAAATCAACCGTCTGTATGTTCTTGACAAGAATATGCAGTTTGTCATAGGTCTTGATATTTTCAACGGTGAGAAAGTTACGGGTGTTAAATTCATCGGCGACAACTGTTATGTTATGGCAGAAGGCGGAAAGACGGTTGTTATTGATTTCTCAAATCCGACATCACCCAAAGTTGAGAGAACAGCTTCAAAAGTAATATTCACCGAGGAGCTTTTTGAAGTATCGGAAACACAGCTTGTCGGCATAGGCGACTCAAGACTTGAAGTGGTCAAAGAAGAAAAAGGCGAAGAAAGTGTATTTATGCCTATCAGCATTACCCTTTTTGATGTCAGTGACCCTGTAAGTCCCACAGTTGCCTCGGTTTATTCCTTTGGGGAAAGCTTCAGGTCTGTTGCAGCGACGGACGGCAGAAGCGTTGCGATTGACAAAGAAAAGAAGATTCTCGGCATTCCCGTTTTGAAAATTAACAGTGAAAACGGAAGTCGCAGTTCAGAATATGTTCTCTTTGATTTCTCGGACGGTAAGCTTAACCCCGTCGGCACATTCGCCCATTCCGTTGTCGGCGATGCCGCCGTGAGAGGAATCTGCGTAGGAGATATTCTTTACACCGTTTCGGGTGAAAAGGTTGTTGCATTTGATATAAGAGCCGATGCGTCGGCGAGCGGTAAACTTGCAGAATTTCCGCTTAACTGAACGGATGGAAAGGGACCGAGGACGTGTCTTCGGCAAAGCGGAATTCATATAAACAGCTCCGCTTTCTTTTGAGAAAAGGAAGCGGAGCGGGGGACAAGGACGGAAGTGGGAGGAGTGCATCGGCACAATGCACTCCTCCGCAGAATGTCTGTCAGAAATTAAAGGTCATCGGCATCCTGCACGGGGTAAAGGTCGTCGTATGCCGTGCCGGTGTAACTGCCGAGAACATCATTGTGGATTTCTTCGTCGGGCAGGTCGTAATCTTTACTGTTTCTGCCGCCAAAGTGCCATTGAGCCTTGTTCTCGTTATTCTTTTTGGGAAAATCAAAGGACATTTTTATGCTCCTTTCATCATAGATTGGTTTTATTTTTTCTCTTTTTAATATCAATAATGCATATTATCAACAATAAATGTTAATATCGGGCGATCAAATTGGTAAATATATTTGCTTGACAAATCGATGCATAATGTGTAAAATTGATAATGCACTCAAAGGTCGTAAGGCCAAAAATTTATTGAAAAGGATGGAAACAGAAAATGAAAAAGACATTTTCAATGCTTCTCGCTGTAATTATGGCAGCAATCGCAGTATGCACTTTCTCAGTGATCGGTTTTGCTGATGAGACTACTACAAATGACGACCCCGTTGATAACTTTGTAACAGAAGCAACAACAAAGGCTCCCGAAACAACAAAAGCTCCTGAAACAACAAAGGCTCCCGAAACAACAAAGGCTGCAACAACCGCTGCTGCAACAACCGCCGGCAGTGAAACAACAACAAGCATTCTTGAAGGTATTCTCGGCGGTCTGACAACTACCGAAGATGTTTCTGCAGACAACGAAGCAGAACCCACCGTTACTCGTGACCCCAGCCAGACTTATATCGATGACGGCGACGAAGCAACAAATCCCGCAACAACAAAGAAGCCTGCTAAAGTTGAATCAAGCATTCCCTCAACAGGCAGCGGCATCATCGTTCCCGCAGTTGCTCTCCTCGCTCTCGCAGCAGGTGCAGTAGCAGTTATCAAAACAAAGAAGGAAGACTAAGAGAGCTGTCTCACTAAGCGAAAAGCAAAAGAAACGAAACAAATGATAAATGGCTTGAGTTGGAATAAAACCTTCTCAAGCCATTTTAACATTTATATGGTATTAAAACATCTTTTTTATGTTTCTTTTTAGCCGTTTTTCCGAACTTGACATATTTTTATATGCCTATCGTTCGGAGAAAACGGCTTTTTCATCTTATTGAGACAGCCTCTTTCGTTTTATCAATATCCGTTTATTTCTTTTCTCTGCATTGCGCCGAGGATTTTGCTTCGCACATCGCCGTATTTCTTTTCAAGTGCGCTGAGCATTTCCTTGACCTCCTGCCTTTCGGTTGTGCCGTCGGCAGGGCAGTTACTTTTTACTATCGGCAGATTCTCTTTTCTTACAACCCTTGCGCAGTCGCTTTCTCTCGCAAAAATCATCGGTCTTATCATATAGATATCCTTGCGCGAAAGATAAGTGACGGGCATAAAGCAGTCAAGCGTACCGCCGTTGAAAAGATTCATAATAAAGGTTTCCGCAAGGTCGTCAAGATGATGACCGAGCGCAATTTTATTGCAGTTTGCAGCTTTTGCCGCATCGTGCAAAGCACCTCTGCGCATTCTTGCGCACAGACTGCACGGATTGCTCTCTTTTCTTATATCAAAGATAACCTCCGCAAGCTGAGTTCTTTTTACAATATATTCAACGTCAAGCTTTCTGCAAAGCTCTTCTATTGCGGAATAATCGGCATCAACTCCGCCGAAACGCGGGTCGAGAGTGATTGCAACGATATCAAATTTTTCGGGATAAAACCGACGCAGATTCGCCATTCCCGCAAGAAGTGCGATTGAATCCTTGCCGCCCGAAACGCCGATTGCGATGCGGTCGCCCTCTTTTATCATTTCGTATTGCTGACAGGCAGCTCTCATATGGCTTAAAAGTTTTTGCATATCAATCACTCTATAACAACGGGCTCAACGCTGATTGCCTTGCCCGTCTTATTGTCAAATTCAAAAATGCATCCGTTCATCATACACTCGCCCTCTGCTGTGTCAAACCGTGCGGGCATACCCGTGCGGAGCCATTCAATTGAGATTTCGGGTTTTACTCCGAGCACAGAATGCTTCGGACCCGTCATACCAAGGTCAGTGATATATGCCGTGCCGTTGGGCAGAATCTGGGCATCGTTGGTCATAACGTGGGTATGAGTACCGAAAACGGCGGAAACCCTGCCGTCAAGGAAGAAACCCATTGCTCTTTTTTCGGCGGTTGCCTCTGCGTGGAAATCAACGAGCGTGATGCGGCAGTCGGAGAGCTTCGGGAGAATTTCTTCAACAACAGCAAACGGATTGTCGCAGTTGTCCATATAAACATTGCCCGAAAGATTGATTATTCCAACCCTTGCAAACCCCATATCAACGGTTGAGTATCCCGAGCCGGGATTGCCCTTGCAGAAGTTGGCGGGTCGGATGATGTCGTCGCGCTCATCAAGTATCTCATAAAATTCACGGCGGCGGTAAACGTGGTTGCCCGTTGTTATGAAATCAACTCCGCTGTCGAAAAGATATTGAGCGGAAAACGGCGTAATGCCGTTGCCGACTGCGGAATTTTCACCGTTTGCAATGCAAAGGTCAATCTTTTTCAGCTTTTTGTATGCAGGCAATGTGCTTCGGAGAAATTCACAACCCTTTGCCGAAACAACATCTCCGATAACGAGAATATTCATATTAATCACCTAAAAAAACAAGGGACTGCAAAGAGCAGCCCCTTTTGTTGCTTTATTATTTAGCGTAATCGACAGTTCTGCTTTCTCTTATGATATTAACCTTGATCTGACCGGGATATTCCATACTTTCCTCAATCTTCTTGGCAACATCTCTTGCGAGAAGAACCATCTTGTCGTCGTTGACAATCTCGGGCTTAACCATAATGCGTACTTCACGGCCTGCCTGGATTGCGAATGAACGGTCAACGCCTTCAAAGGATTCTGCGATTTCTTCAAGCTTCTGAAGACGCTTGATATAGTTCTGAACATCCTCACGTCTTGCACCGGGTCTTGCTGCCGAGATAGCATCGGCTGCCTGAACAAGGATAGCGGTGATGGTCTTTGCTTCAACATCGCCGTGGTGAGCCTTGATGGCGTGAAGGATGTTTTCGTTTTCTTTGAACTTCTTAGCGAATTCAACGCCGAGGTCAACGTGTGAACCTTCCATTTCGTGGTCAAGTGCCTTGCCGATATCATGAAGCAAGCCTGCTCTTTTTGCGGTTCTGACGTCGGTGCCAAGTTCCGATGCCATAAGACCCGCAATGTAGGAAACTTCAAGAGAGTGGTTAAGCACGTTCTGACCGTAGCTTGTGCGGTATCTGAGCTTACCGATGAGCTTGACGATTTCGGGATGAACGTTGTTGACGCCCGCATCGATAAGAGCGTGCTCGCCGGTCTGCTTGATGGTTGCTTCAACCTCACGCTTTGCCTTGTCGTACATCTCTTCGATTCTTGCAGGGTGAATTCTGCCGTCTGCAATGAGCTTTTCAAGAGTGAGTCTTGCGATTTCTCTGCGGACGGGGTCGAAGCTTGAAACCGTAATAGCTTCGGGAGTATCGTCAATGATAAGGTCAACGCCCGTTATCATTTCGAGAGTTCTTACGTTTCTGCCTTCACGGCCGATGATTCTGCCCTTCATTTCATCGTTGGGAAGAGCAACAACGGAAACGGTTGCTTCCGCAACGTGGTCTGCAGCGCAGCGCTGAATAGCGGTTGTGATGATATCTCTTGCGAGAGAATCAGCCTCATCCTTTGTTTTCTGCTCGATTTCCTGAATCTTGACAGCCTTTTCGTGGTTGAGGTCTTCGTCAAGAAGACTGAGAATGTAGTCTTTAGCCTGCTCTTTTGAAAATCCCGAAATCCTTTCGAGTATGTCAAGCTGGCTCTTTTTCATACTTTCGATTTCTTCAAGACGCTCATCGGCTGCCTTGATTTTTTCGTTGAGAGTTTCGTCTTTCTTCTCAAGGTTTTCACTCTTCTTATCAAGAGCCTCTTCCTTCTGAGTTATGCGGCGCTCCATTCTCTGAACTTCGTTGCGCCTTTCACGAAGCTCTTTTTCGGTTTCGGTTCTTTGCTTGTGGATTTCATCCTTTGCTTCAAGGATGGCTTCTTTTTTCTTTGCTTCTGCGGATGCGATGGCGTCGCTTACAATCTTGTTAGCTTCCTGCTCGGCAGAGCCGATAGCCGCTTCCGCAACCTTTTTCCTATGTAAACCGCCGAGCACAAATCCGAGGGCGATGCCCACGACGAGTGCAACAACAGCGGCAATAAGAATTATTATCCAATTATCCAATTGCGCAGGGTCCTCCTTTTTTAGATTTTTTGCAGCTTTTTCAAAAAGCCGATATAGAAAATTTTACCGAAAAATCAACTAATGGTGTATCAGAGCATAAAAAACGCTCATCTTGGCACAAAATAACACCATTGTATTAATAGTATACTTTTAGAAGGATATTGTCAAGTTTTTTATCGGTTTTTCATTAAATTTTCTATTGACTTTATACTTTTACAGTGATAATATAATTGTAATATCTCAAATCGTTGAGGCAGAAGGCTGTTTGCAATAGAGCTTTTATCAGAGAGCCGCTTCATTGGCTGAAAGGGCGGCAGGGTTCAGCAATCGGTTACCGCCTGCCGAGTGCCGCCGTATTCAAGGCGCGCCGTATCAGCCGCGTTAAGGCTTTCGAGAGCCGATTTATCGGAATTACGGGTGGAACCGTGGAGTGTTTATTATGCTTCATCCTGTTTTTGCAGGGTGGAGCTTTTATTTTTTGTAATTTATGGAAAGGACAGATATATTATGATTAATGTTACTCTCAAAGGCGGCGTTGTCAAGGAATTTGAAAACGGAACAACCGCTATGGAAATCACAAAGAGTCTCGGTATGGGACTTTACAAGGCTGCTTGCGTGTGCAAGATTGACGGCGTTGTATGCGACCTGAGAACAGCTCTTGATAAGGACTGCGAGCTTGAAATTCTTACATTCGACGATGCAGACGGCAAGTGGGCACTTCGCCACACCGCATCACACATCCTTGCTCAGGCAGTAAAAAGACTTTATCCGAATGCAAAGCTTGCAATCGGCCCTGCTATAGACAACGGCTTCTACTATGATTTTGATGTTGACGTACCCTTCACTCCCGAAATTCTCGAAAAAATCGAGGCAGAGATGAAGAAAATTGTCAAGGAAGGTCTTGTTCTTGAAAAATATGAGCTTGACCCCGAAGATGCAATTAAGATGATGGAAGAGAGAGGCGAAACCTTCAAGGTTGAGCTTATCAAAGAGCATTCAGACAAGGGCGAAAAGATTTCGTTCTACAAGCAGGGCGAATTCGACGAGCTTTGCGCAGGTCCTCATATCCCCGACACAAGCAGAGTCAAGGCTTTCAAGCTCACCTCCTGCACAGGTGCATACTGGAGAGGCGACTCCAACAACAAGATGCTTCAGCGTGTTTACGGCACCGCTTTCACAAAGAAAGAGGACCTCGAAGCATATCTTGAGGCAGTTGAAGAAGCAAAGAAGCGCGATCATAACAAAATAGGCAGAGAGCTCGGCTATTTCACAACCGTTGAATCAATCGGTCAGGGTCTGCCCATTCTTATGCCCAAGGGCGCAAGAGTTGTTCAGCTCCTTCAGCGCTGGGTTGAAGATGTTGAGCAGGCAAACGGCTATCTTCTCACAAAGACGCCCCTTATGGCAAAGAGAGACCTTTACAGAATCTCCGGTCACTGGGATCACTACCGTGACGGTATGTTCATTCTCGGCGATCCCGACGATGAAGAGAAGGAATGCCTTGCACTTCGTCCGATGACCTGCCCCTTCCAGTATCAGGTTTATCTCAACAGCGCAAGAAGCTACCGCGACCTTCCCATGCGTCTGGGCGAAACATCAACTCTTTTCAGAAATGAGGATTCGGGCGAAATGCACGGTCTTATCCGTGTCCGTCAGTTCACAATTTCAGAAGGACATCTTGTTATCAGACCCGACCAGCTCGAAGAAGAATTCAAGGGCTGCCTCAGTCTTTGCAAGTATTTCCTCGGCACAGTCGGTATGCTTGATAAGTGCACCTTCCGTTTCTCGCAGTGGGATCCCAAAAACACAGCTAAATACGAAGGTACCGCAGAGCAGTGGAATGCCGCTCAGGAAACAATGGGCAAAATCCTCGATAACCTCGGCGTTGATTATGAAATCGGCATCGATGAAGCCGCTTTCTACGGCCCCAAGCTCGACATTCAGTTCAAGAATGTTTTCGGCAAAGAGGACACAATCGTTACAATCCAGATTGATATGCTTCTTGCAGAAAAGTTCGGTATGTATTATGTTGATACCGATGGCCAGAAGAAGCTTCCCTATATCATCCACAGAACAAGCCTCGGCTGCTATGAAAGAACACTTGCTTACATTCTCGAAACCTTTGCGGGAGCACTTCCTCTCTGGCTCTCACCCGAGCAGGTCAGACTTCTTCCCATTGCAGACCGTCACCACGCATATGCAAAGGAAGTTGCCGCAAAGCTCGAAGCAATGGGCGTAAGAGTTTCGGTTGACGACAGAAGCGAAAAGATCGGCTATAAAATCCGTGAAGCACAGCTTGAAAAGCTTCCCTATATGCTCCTTGTCGGCGATAAGGAAATCGAGGACGGCGCTGTTTCGGTACGCAAGAGAGGCGAGGGCGATATCGGCGCAATGAATGTTGACGAATTCATCGCATCT
>JAZSLR010000129.1:0-3755 GCA_045535475.1 Acutalibacteraceae bacterium
TCAATGGTATTTGCATATCCCTTTATGTCTGCAAAATGATTTCTTATATAGTCCTCACTCATCACCAAACAATAGTATTTAATATGTTCAAGATATTCCTGCTCAAAGTCTTTTTGCCAATCGAAAGGAATATAGCAACCTTCGACAATTAAGTTTTGCTTGTTCTCAATGGCGGTTTTAATCATTTCACGAACAATCGGCCACAGATATTCGACTAAATCCGCATCGTCCATAGGGGTAAGTTCTGTATTACCACTACGGATTAAGCCCATCTTTAGATGGTCTATTGACAGATATGGATATTTATATTTTTCGAGCAATTTTTGGGCAAGTGCAGTTTTGCCTGTATGCGATGCTCCTGTAATTAAAATAATCATTATCTCACCTACAAATTCTTATTTATCTGACCGTCCGACAAATTGGATTTCTGCAAATTTCTGCTGTTAATTCAAAGCTGAGAATTAATCTCAGCCCAGACACGGATGCTGTCTGATTCTGCAATTTCTTTGTTTTGCATAAATCCGCTGTTAATAAAAATATTATCCGTGTACTTTACGTTTGAACAGTATTCTCCGAACCAAAGTCTGCCTTGAACGGAAGAGTTGTCAAAGAAATCACCCGTATCGACTGTGTTTTCCGAAAGAACAAGTCTGTTAATGTTGTTTATTCTCATAAGTGTTGACGGTATATCTTTAAAGCTGTTTGAACTGATTTCTATATTTGTGAAAACGGCAGTTTCGGCAGACTTACCTGCAATGTTAGTGCCGATTTCGATTACAGAACCCCAGTCGCTGTAGTTACACTTCTCAAAGGTGTTGTTACGGATAATAAGGTTATCAACGCCCGCACCTTCTTGCCAGAGTGTGGGTTCAATATCCATAACAACCTTTATTGCCTGTGCCATAGTTTTATGAAAATGGTTGTTCTCGCAAAGTCCGTTTGAGGACTGAAGAAGCAGACCTCTTGCTCTGTTTTCATGAAAATAATTGTTTCTGATAACGTAGTTACCGCTGTTGCATTCCGTATTATATGCGGTCCAGCCCACCGATAAAGTTTCGGGCAGACCTTCAACAACAACCTCTTTTGTTATCCAGTCAAGATTTTTGACAGAAACAACCTTTGCAGTTAAATCAGTATTCTCAAATTTATCATTCTTAAAGCCGAGAGTATCGCCCGCTTCAAGCCTCATTGCAGAAGCAATAAGAGTAAGTGTGTTACCGGTAACCGCAGAAACATAACCGAGACCGTCGTGAACGTTAATGCAATCATCACCCATACCGCTTATGTCACAATCCGAAATGTTGAAGCAACCGTTTGTATTGACAATATGAATCGCATCAGCAGTCAGGGACACACAACGTTTATCTTTGTGTTCGGGATTTACTCCGATAAAACTGTTGATAATCTGAAAATGCGAGCTGTTACCCTCGCAGATATAAGCCATACCCGGACTTCCGTAAATGCTGACGTTATCAAAGGTTATGTTTTTACTGTAATCGCGGAGATTGAAAACCGTTCCGTTATAGACATAGTGCCTGAGTATGTATGTTTCTCCGTCTTCAAAACCGTTCATGCAACCGTTGTGAGTAACACGCAAGGTGTTATCGGAAATCTTCTGAAAGGATTTTATATTCGTTTCGTCCTGATAAAGATAAACCTCTTTTGACGAATATTTTGCACCGAAAGTATAAGTTTCGGGGTCGCATTGAGTAATCGCCATCAATCGGCAGTTTTCATCGCAGTATTCCGCATCCTTGAAAACAAGGTCAAGAGTATTGGTATCAGAATTGCTGTTCTGAACGGTAACAACCGATGCAAGCGGACTTTCTTTCCAGTTCCAATCAACATTGAGATTACGTATTTCAACGCAGTCGCTGTTTCTGATAAAAAATCTGTAATCGGTTGAAGAGAAAACAAAGGTTGCATCGTTGCCTTCAATCAGCAAATCGGTGCAGTTGTTTGCATCAAGACCGTTAATGCTCTCAAAATAATACGTACCTTTATCAATAACAAGCTTCGTCTGTGGATGCTGTGAGCAATAATTGAGTGCACTCTGAAAAGCGGCAAAATTATCTTCGTTTTCTTCAGAAAGTCCGAAATCAGCGGCATTGACCTCGTTCAATTTATCAGCTTTGGGTCGCTGAATATAAAATTTTGTTCCGTTTGCGCCGTTTATTTCGTCTGCCGTTCTGTTTTCACTTAAGTTATTAAGCACTTCAGCAAGCACATCGGATTTGTCGGGTATTGTTGCAGACGAAGTAAACAACAACACTATTGAAGCAATAAATGAAACTATTTTCAGAAGCATCGAATCTTCCTTTCAAATTCTTATTTATCGCTCTAATCATACCACAGTAAAAAGAAAAATTCCACTGTGTTTTTTATTCTGTTCATATACAAAGGTACTGATTATTCTGCACATATGGAAATGATAAGACTTTTTTACCTGCCCTATCGTAACGTAAGAAAAATGTTTGCACTGACTACACATAAATCAAGAGTCTGTTCACAAAATAAGACCTTATCAAAATCAAGCTTACGTGCTATAATCACAACAGAAGCTTCGAGAAAAAATTGAAAAAGGTGAAAATTATGAACAATATTTTCAGCGACAATCTTAAAAAATTCCGTCTTGCAAAGAGCTTCACTCAAGAGCAGGTTGCAGAAAAACTGAACGTTAATGCACAGACCATTTCCCGTTGGGAATGCGGAACTACTCTGCCCGATGTCCTGACCTTGCCTGAACTCGCAAGACTCTACGAAGTAACAGTTGATGATTTCTATAAAAAGAGCACCGTTGCTTACGATAACTACGCACAGCGTCTCGCTTCCGTTTATGAGAAATCCCGTGACCCCGAAGATTTTATGCGTTGCCGTATCGAATACGAAAAGCTTATGAAAAGCGGTGAGCTTTCCACAGAGGATAAGTGGCTCTATGCATGGATTCATATGTATATGATGAATTATTGCAGGGACATTGCAGTTGAGTGGTATGATAAAGCCGTCAGCGATGACCCGAACGATGACCCCGAAAATTATCAGCTCGCCTGTATGCAGAGAATATGGATGTTCTTTCTTTTGAAAAAAGAAGATGAAATTATTTCCGAACTCCGAGAAAAAGTAAAATCAAATCCCGATAATCCGAGAGAAACCGATAATCTTCTTGTTGCACTTATCTGGGCTGAAAAATATGATGATGCCTATAATCTTTTCAGAGATACAATCAAAAAATTCCCCGATGATTGGCGGATGTATATTCACGGCGGTGACATTGCAAAGAAACTCAGAAAATACGATGAGGCACTGGAATACTACAACAAAGCAGGCGAAATCGGAACTTACTTCTGTGATGAAATGGATTGCAAAGTCGGTCTGTATGAAGAAATAGGAGAATATGAAAAGGCTTATAATGAATGCATGAAAATGGCAGATATCTACCGTAGCAGAGGCTACGATGTGGAAGCTGAAATGGCTGAAAAGCAGGCAAAGGAATGTTTGGAAAAACTGAATAAGTAAGATTAAAATCCGAGGTGTTTGATGCTTCGGATTTTTATGTTTGTATTCTTAATAGCGGGCAAAAAATAATTACTTAGTGACAGTTTTTATATCAACAAAAAACCTGCCACAAAAGTGACAGGTTTAATGCTTTGAGCGTTTTTTCGAATTACAGAACTTTTACTGTGTCAGCTTCTGGCTTTTTTGATGTTGACAATAATAAAATGAAGTCGGAGGCCAAGCGGTCTTAGGAAGACAAA
>JAZSLR010000115.1:0-3286 GCA_045535475.1 Acutalibacteraceae bacterium
TCAACTCCTTGGCTCACAGAACGACATGGCTACGATCCGACTTGGGTAAGATGCTCAACGTCGAAAAGGCAAGACTCGACAAGGTTATCGGTAACGAAAAGCTTACTCCCGTCGTAATTGCACTCGGTACAGGTATCGATGAAGACTTCGATATAACAAAGCTCCGTTATCACAAAGTTGTTATTATGGCCGATGCCGACGTCGACGGCGCTCATATCAGAACTCTTCTTCTCACATTCTTCTTCCGCTATATGCGTCCTCTTATCGACGAGGGTCACGTTTATCTCGCTCAGCCGCCTCTTTTCAAAATCAGCAAGGGCAAGAAGTTTGCCTATGCATTCTCCGACCAGGAAAGGGACGAAAAGATTGCCGAATTCGGCGGAAGCTGTGACATTCAGCGATACAAAGGTCTCGGTGAAATGGACCCCGAGCAGCTCTGGGAAACAACTATGGATCCCGCAACAAGAATTATGCTCCGCGTAACTCTTGCGGATGCTATGGAAGCTGACGAAACCTTCTCAATCCTTATGGGTGACAAGGTTGAACCCAGACGTGAATTCATTGAACAGAACGCAAAATTTGTTGCGAATCTTGATATTTAAGGAAAGGACTGATTGAAAATGAGTTTTGGCGACGCAAGAGATACCCAAAAAATTATAAATGTTGACCTTAACAAAGAAGTGCGTCAGGCTTTCCTTGATTACTCGATGTCGGTTATTACCTCCCGTGCTCTTCCCGATGTCAGAGACGGCTTAAAGCCTGTTCATCGCAGAATTCTTTACACAATGCACGAAAACGGACTGACCCCCGATAAGGCATACAGAAAGTGCGCCGATACCGTCGGTTCGGTTCTTGGTAGATACCATCCCCACGGTGACGCATCGGTTTACGATGCTATGGTGCGTCTTGCACAGACCTTCTCAATGAGATACATTCTCGTTGACGGTCACGGTAACTTCGGTTCGGTTGACGGCGACCCCCCTGCCGCATACAGATACACAGAGTCAAGAATGAGCAAGCTTTCGCTCAGGGTGCTCACCGATATCGACAAGGATACCGTTGATTTCACCACCAACTACGACGACCGTCTTAAAGAGCCCACCGTTCTTCCGTCAAGATTCCCCAATCTTCTCGTGAACGGTTCGGTAGGTATTGCCGTCGGTATGGCAACCAACATTCCTCCTCATAATCTCGGCGAGGTTATCGACGGAATGTGCGCTATGATTGACAATCCCGAAATCAGCCTTGAAGAGCTTATGGAGCATATCCAGGGTCCCGACTTCCCCACAAGGGGCGTCATTATGGGCAGAGCGGGCATCAGAGCGGCTTACGGCACGGGCAGGGGTAAAATCACCCTGCGTGCAAAGGCGGAAATTATTGAAAAGAAAAACGGCAGATTCGAAATTCAGGTAACTGAAATTCCTTATATGGTCAACAAGGCAAGGCTTATCGAAAGCATTGCAGACCTTGTAAAAGACAAGAGAATTGAAGGCATTTCCGACGTTAACGACTATTCGTCAAAGAAGGGTATGCTTATCTCAATCGACCTCAAGAGGGATGCGAATCCCCAGGTCGTTCTCAATCAGCTCTTCTCGTTCACCCAGCTTCAGACAACCTTCGGCGTAATTATGATTGCGCTTGTCAACGGTGAACCCAAGCAGCTCACCCTCAAGGAAGTTCTTGACCACTATATCAAGTTCCAGCAGGAAGTTATTACCCGCAGAACAAGATTCGACCTCAAAAAAGCGCAGGACAGAGCACATATCCTTGAAGGTCTTGCAAAAGCTATTGATATTGTTGACGATATCATCGCAACAATCAGAGCCTGTAAGGGCGGTCAGGCGGAAGCAAAGGCTGCCATTATGGAAAAATTCGATTTCGACGAGCCTCAGGCAGCGGCTATCGTTGCATTCCGTCTTGGTCAGCTCGCAGGTCTTGAAATTCTCAAGATTCAGAACGAACTCGACGAGCTTAAAGAGAAGATTGCCGATTATCTCGACATTCTTTCAAACGAATCGAGAGTTCTCGACATCGTCAAGACAGAGGCAATGGCTATCCGTGATAAGTTTGCGGACGAAAGAAGAACCGAAATCGTCAATGTTTCGGGCGAGGTTGATATCGAGGACCTTATCCCCGAAGAAACCTGCGTGTACACCCTCACCAATATGGGCTACATCAAGCGTATCCCGATGGATGAATATAAGCAGCAGAATAGAGGCGGCAGAGGTGTTAAGGGTCTGACCAGAAGAGATGAGGACGTTGTCAAGACAATGTTCACCTGCTCAACCCACGACTATATTATGTTCTTCACAACGAAGGGCAAGACCTACCGTCTTAAGGGCTATGAAATCCCCGAAGGCTCGCGCCAGAGCAAGGGTATGAACATAGTCAACCTTCTTCCCGTCGAAGAGGGCGAAAGAGTTTCCGCAATGATAAGAGTTCCCGAATTCGGCGAGGATAACTATTATCTCTGTATGCTTACCCGAAACGGTATTATCAAGCGTACCGAGCTTGATGCATATAAGAATGTCCGCAGAAACGGCGTTATCGCAATCAACCTTGACGACGATGACGAGCTTGTATGGGTCAAGCTTACCGAGGGCGGCGAAAATCTTATTATCGCAACCAAGAAGGGTATGGCTATTGCGTTCCGTGAGGATGATGCAAGAGTTATCGGACGTACCGCAAGAGGTGTGCGTGCTCTTAAACTTAAAGAGGGCGACTGCGTTGTCGGTATGGATATTCTTACCGAGGGCAAGAAGGTTCTCACCGTCAGCGAAACCGGCTACGGCAGACTGAGCGAAATCACCGATTACCGGCTTCAGAACAGAGGCGGTTCGGGTCTTACCAACTATCACGTCAAAAAGTACGGCGATGTTGCGGCAATTGAGGTTGTCAACCCCGAGGATGACCTTATGCTCATCTCGTCCGACGGCATTATCATCCGAATTTCAATGGAAGCAATCCGTCTTTGCGCAAGACCCTCAAAGGGTGTCCGCGTTATGAAAGTAACCGAGGGCGAAAGACTGATATCCGCTGTTTCGGTTCAGCCTGAAGAGGGCGAAGTCCGTGATGAAATTCCCGCAGAAGAAAATAACGATGCCGACGACGCTCCCGAACAGACCGAGGAATAAAAAAACCGACAAAAAAACCAAAAAAATTTCATATAAGTACTTGTCAGATTAAAATTGATTTGTTATTATACATTTATAATCGTTTGTATAAAGTTTTCTAAAAGAACAGAAGGAGGCGTAACGATGAATATTGCTTTAATTGCTCACGATGC
>JAZSLR010000023.1:0-12356 GCA_045535475.1 Acutalibacteraceae bacterium
TGGCTCACAGAACGACATGGCTACGATCCGACTTGTTTGATTATTTGTTTGATTTGAGTCTTTCGTCAATGATTCCCTTAACGGTATCAATAACCTTGTCAAGCTCAACCTTAAGGCTGATTTCTTTATCTCTTGTAACGATTTCGCATACGCCTTCTTTAAGATTTCTGGGGCTGACAATTACTCTTACGGGAACGCCGAGAAGGTCAGCATCCGAGAACATTGCACCGGGTCTGATGTTTCTGTCGTCGTAGATTACTTCCATTCTTTCGTCAAGCATTTTCTGATAAAGGTCATCCGAAATGCCTCTGCACTCAGCGTCGTCCGCTCTCAGGCAGCAAACCTGAACGTGCCAGGGAGCAATTGACATCGGCCAGATGGGGCCGTATTCATCGTGATGTGCTTCGCAGACGGATGCTGCAAGTCTGCCGACGCCGATGCCGTAGCAACCCATAATGGGATACTGAAGGTTACCTTCACTGTCAAGATACTGCATACCCATTGACTTTGTGTACTTTGTGCCGAGCTGGAAGATATTACCGACTTCAATACCTCTTGAAATATTGATTGCTGGTTTGCCGCACTTGGGGCAGATGCCGCCTTCCTTGATTTTTGCAAGGTCAAGATATTCAACGTTACCGATATCTCTGCTGATTTTAAGACCTTTATAATGATGGTCAGCCTGATTTGCACCGCAGGAAAGATTGTGAGTGTTTTCAAGTGATTTATCAAAGAGAACGGTAAACTTTTCTCTGTCAAGATTGTAAGGTCCGATGAAGCCTGCAAAAAGACCGCAATCGTCAGTAATAACAGCGGGATGAACAGCTTCGCCGAGATAGTTGGTAAGCTTTGTTTCGTTGATGTCAAGGTCGCCTCTGACGAAGATAACAACATATTCATCAGTCATATTCTTTTGATAAACAACGGCTTTGCAGGATTCTTCAAGCGGAGTTTTGAGGAAATTGCAGATATCCTCAATCGTATGAATATCGGGTGTGTAAACAAGCTCAAGCCCAGCAGATTCACCTTCGATTTTGTTTTCGATAATGCTTTCTGCAGCTTCCATATTAGCTCTGTAATCGCATTCGGAGCATACTGCGATTGAATCTTCACCAATGGGGGAGAGAAGAATATATTCGTGTGAAATGCTGCCGCCCATCATACCTGAGTCTGATGCAACAGTGATAACTTCGGGAATGCCTGCTCTTGCGAAAATGCGTTCATATGCTTTGTAGCAGATGTCATAGTATCTTTCAAGGTCTTCCTGCGATGTGTGGAATGAATATGCATCCTTCATTGTGAATTCACGAACACGGATAAGACCGCCTCTGGGGCGTGCTTCATCGCGGAATTTGGTCTGAACCTGATAAATCATAAAGGGGTATTTTGTGTAGCTGTTTGCATATTCTCTGACGAGCTGAACAGCTGCTTCTTCGTGAGTCATACCGAGAACCATAGGGGCGTCGTTTCTGTCTTTGAAACGCATAAGCTCGCTGCCGATGCTTTCGTATCTGCCCGATTCCGACCAGAGTGATGCGGGCATAACAACGGGGAATTGAACTTCCTGGCCGTCGATTGCATCCATTTCTTCACGGATGATGTTTTCGATTTTTCTTGTGATTCTTCTGAGGGGCATAAATGAGGAATAAATTCCGTTGGCAACACCCTTCATATAGCCGCCTCTGAGCATAAGAGCGTGGCTGTCGATGACGCAATCCGAGGGTTTCTCTTTAAATCTTTCGCCTGCAAGTTTGTCAATTTTCATTTTTGTTTACCTCCAATAAAAAATGCCCCTGAGCCTTATGGCTCGGGACAAACAAATTAGTCTGCGGTACCACCCGAGTTCAGATTGATAATCTGCTCTCTTATTCCTTTAACGGGGAAATCCGGCACACCTTGTTTCGGCGGCAGCTCAAAGACGGGTTCGGCAATCCGGAAATAAGAGCTTTCACCGACCGCTCTCTCTCTGATAAATCCGAAAAACTTACTGTTTCTTTTCATAGCTATTTAATATCTTTTGTATTTTACAATAAACATTTTCTGTTGTCAATAAAAATTTTAATATAAAACTACATAAAATTTAATTATATTTGTCAATTTGTTTGTTTTTATGTTGCATATAATATTGATTTGTTTAAAAAAATATGGTAATATATAGAAAAATACAAAATTATTGTTTTTTGTATAATTTTAATTTATGATGAATCGAGGGATATTATGAGTAACGGAATTAATGTTATTACCGGCGGTAAGGGTTATGTCGGCTATGCGCTTGTGAAGGAGCTTGCCTCCAGAGGTGAAAAAATGCGCCTTCTTCTCCGTTCGGACAGTCCTGTTTTTGATAATATTGACTGTGAGAAAATAATGGGCGACGTCTGTGATATCAATATCCTCGAAAAAGCTTTTGAAGGCGCAGAAACCGTATACCACGTTGCCGGCGTTGTTGATATCAGCGGAACAAAAGACAAGCAGGTATGGAATGTTAACGTTGAGGGTACAAAGAATGTTGTTGCGGCTTGCAAAAAAGCCGGTGTTAAAACGCTGATTTATGTATCTTCTGTTGATGCAATTCACGTTGATGATGAAATGGATGTTATTCGTGAAGTTTCTCATTTTGAACCCGATATTCTTGAGGGTGCATATGCAAAATCAAAGGCAACCGCTACGCAGTATGTAATTGACAGTGCTGACGAAAATCTCAGGGTTTGTGCCGTTCATCCCAGCGCCTGCATCGGTCCTTATGATAACAACAGAACTTCAAGTATGGTTACGGTTATCAATCTTTTTTCAAAAGGCTTCTTCTCGCTTACATTTGATTTCGGCGGATATAACTTCGTTGATGTCAGAGATGTTGCGAAGGGAATGGTTGCCGCCGCGGAGAAAGGACGTAACGGTGAATGTTATTTCCTTTGCGGAAAGGCATATACGCTTGATGAGTTTATGGGTGCGCTTGCCCGCGTGTGCGGTAAAAAACATCCAAAGGTTGTAATCAAGAAAAAGTATGTTGATACAATCATTCCTGTTTTCGAGAAGATTTTCAAAGCTGCAAATCTTCCACCGGTTGTTAATGAATATGCAATCCGTAAAATCTGTGAGAATTGCAATTTCTCATATGAAAAAGCGCAAAATGAGCTCGGTTATTCACCAATATCTCTTGAAGATTCTCTCAGAGATACAATCGCTTGGCTTAAAGAAAATGATTAATACATACAGAAAGCCCGGTTTCGTAATGAAGCCGGGCTTTTTTTATATGAAAAAACCAGAAACGAGTGCCGAAACACAAGCTGCAAGCGCAACAACCGTAAGCGGAAGTCTGAAATATGCAAGAACAACAGCGACTATCGTACCGATAACTGCCGTAACCGTATTATCCGTCGAGTAGAATATTGACGGAAAGGTCATCGCGCTGAGTACTGCGTAAGGAATATAATAGAGAACACTCTGAATAAATCTTGATTTGATTTTTCGTCTGAAAAGAGTGAACGGAATCATTCTTATCAGATATGTTACTCCTGCCATTACGGCAATATAAATAACCATTGTCATTTTTTATCTTCCTCCGTTTCTGCAAGCTCAATCGGAAAAAGAACGGCACCGATTACCGATGCGGCGATTGAGCTGATGATAATTGCAAAACCGAATGATACACCCGGAAGAAGATATCTGAAGAGCATACTGAATGCTGCGGCGAAGCAAATAACAATCAAATCTTTTCTGCTGTTTCTTGCGGCGGGGACGATTATCGCGATAAACATTCCGTAAAGAAGAATACCCATTGCCGCCGTAACGGTTGCGGGAAGAACGTTGCCTGCAATTGCACCTGCCGCGGTTCCGCCCGTCCAGCCTAATGCCGAAATCGAGATCAGACCATACATATATTGCGGAACAAGCTTCTCTTTCTGCGATGAAGCTACGGCAAAAATTTCGTCCGTAATTCCGAATGAAGCAATCATTCGGTGGATTGACGTAAATGAATTATCAAGCTTTTGCGAAAGAGAAAGTCCCATAAGAGAATAGCGCAGGTTAATGACAAACTGCGTTGCCGCCATTTCAATGATTGCTCCGCCTGCGGCAATGATTTCAACGCCCGCCGCCTGACCTGCCGATGTTAAATTTGTTAATGAAATGATAATTGCATTAAATGCGGTCAGACCCGATTTTACTGCCATTATTCCGAACCCGAATGAAACGGAAAAATATCCGAGTGCAATCGGAATTCCGTGTGACAGACCTTTTCTGAAAGTTAATTTCACAATTAGAATATCCTTTCGTGCATCAAAATTCCCGACTGTTCCGTTTCCGAAACAGTCGGGAGAGCATTATAAAGATGATTATTTGACTTCTTCTGCGATTTCAGCCATGCCCTTCATTATTGATGAGCCTGCATACTTGCCGAGTGAAATCATTTCCTGATAATGGTCACCGAGGAGTGCCATTGAGTAATCGTTATCGGGAACAACATAACCGATAGCATCGTTCATAAGACCGAAGCAGATTGTGTCATCGCCAAAGAGTTCGTAGATTGTGTCACACTCGAAGTCTTTGCCTGAGAATGAACCGTCAGCAGTAAGTGAGTCACCGCCGCAAACGATATCCTGAACGATTTCGCCGGGCATAAGAGCTACCTTAACACCGCCGATTTCCATATAACCGATTTCAGCAAAGATGTAGTAGCTGAAGCCTTCCTTGCAAACTGTGTAATTTACAAGATTGAGCTTGCCGACAAGCTGGATAAGGGGATTGGTAACCTTAATCTTGACTTCCTTGATGATGATGTTAAGGTTGGGTTCAAGAACTTTTTCTTCAACGGGTTCCCAGCCTTCGTACCAGAGAGTATAGTTTTCACCGCCGATTTCTTTTTCTTCTGCCATCTGAGCCTTTTCAGCTTCTGTCATATTTGCTTCAATCTGCTCAACTTTGTTTGTGAGGTTGAGAGCCATGTTAGCAATTTCATAACCGTAACGGAGAGTTTCTTCATATCTGCGCTTTGTGGGTACGCCGTCGCCTGCAGGGCCTCTGCCTTCATAAATGCCTGCGATAGCGCCGTTGAAGAACATAAAGTTATAGCCTTTTTGTTCAATCTTTTTGCCGAGATAGTAAATATAGTCGCCTGAAAGGTCTCTGCCGTTATCAATATCGTCAACGGGAAGACCTGCAACGTCGGGATGAGCAGCGATATTAACGATCATTGTGGGGATGATTCCATTTTCAACGTCAATTACATCGGGAGTAAAGACGAATCTTGCAAGCTCATCGATGAGTGATGTTGACTGGGTTCTGTTTTTGTTGTTGAAGTATTCTTCGTTAATTTCCTTAACGGCATATGTCATTGTGCCGGGACGCATATCTTTAACAGCTTCTTTCATTGCGTTTGCAGCTGTTTCGTAAACGAATTCCATATATTCAGCATCTGCGCCTCTTTCCTTTTCAACGAAAGGAATGTATGAGAGAGCGAGATTCTTGAAGAGCTTTCCGAAGAGGTTGGTCCAGAGACCCTGAGTGTCGATGCAGCTGTGTGTATGTGTTGATGAAACGTTGATGCTGTTGAATTCAACGCCGAGATCCATAGCTTCAACGCGCTTACGGATTTCCTTGATGTCGCCGTTTGAGAAGCCGATGCAGTCGATGTTAGCAAAGAGAGCAACGCCTCTGCCTGAACCGTCGTCAACAGCGATAACTCTTACCTGCATATCGTCGATGATTTCTTCAACCTTGTTTGTCATACCGTTGTTGGGGTCGATGAAACCGCCGAGGTAGTAGTCTTTTGTTTCCCAATCTGAGGGAACAAGTGAAGCGTTAGCGTGGCCGAGGCTCCATTTTGCGTCTGCCTTTGCTTCGTCTTCCCAGGTTTCGGTGCCTTCGTAGAAGTTTTCTACAACTCTGTCTTTAACCTTAACAAAATCCTTGCTGTCGGGAACGATGGCATTTAAGCCGCCGACAAGAGTGGTGAAAATTACTTCGACAATGCCGAGACCGAAATTTTCAAGAGTTTTGCCGATATCAGCAGCCGAAGCAATGCTCATTGTTGATGTGCCGCCGATAAGGAGCGACATAACAAGAATGACGCTGAGAATTTTCATAGCAAATTTTTTCATACTGATTTCTCCTTATAAATTTTTTGCTTTAGTTTGGTAATATAATAACACTTATTTTCATATGTGTAAAGTATTTTTTAATTGTTAATAAAAAATATTTTTGAGTGTTGAAAATTAATTTTTTTTAGAGTATAATATTTTATACTATTTATTATGGATGTGATTATGAATGAGCGGTCTGAAACGTGTTGCCGCAATTCACGATATATCGGGAATCGGTAAATGCTCGCTTACTGCGGCAATTCCCGTTATTTCTGCAGCGGGAATCGAAACTGCAGTTATGCCGACCGCTGTTCTTTCGACCCATACGGGCAATATCAGCGGTTTTACTTACAGAGATTTAACAGACGATCTTTTGCCGTTTGCAGCGCATTGGAAGTCACTCGGGATTGAATTTGACGGTATCTACAGCGGATTTCTCGGCTCAACGGAGCAGGTTGATATAGTTTGCAATTTTATTGATGAATTCAAAAAAGATAATACACTTATTATTGTTGACCCCGCTATGGCTGACGGCGGAAAGATGTATACAACATTCGATAAATCTTTTGCTAAAGAAATGATTCTTCTTTGCCAAAAAGCGGATATAATTATTCCGAATCTTACCGAAGCGGCTTTTCTTCTTGGTGAAGATTATGTTGAACCGCCGTATACCAAAGAATATATTGAAAACATCATCCGCAGATTGATTAATCTCGGACCTTCAATGGTTGTTCTGACAGGCGTTTGCTTTAAAGATGATGAAATCGGGTGTGCAGTCGGTAAAAAAGACAGTAAAGATGTGTTTTTTTCTTTTTCAGAGAAATTTCCGGGTATCTATTACGGCACGGGCGATTTATTTGCTTCTGCACTTGTCGGTGCATATCTCAACGGAAAATCAATATTTGAAAGTGCGCGAATTGCTCTCGAATTTACTTGTGCCGCAATCGGAAGAACATATAAGGCTGGTACGGATACACGGCTTGGTGTAAATTTTGAACAAGGTCTCGGCGATTATATTAAAAAACTCGGAGGTTAATTATGAGCTTTGCAGATAAAGTTTTTATTGAAACTTGTAAGGATATTTTACAGAACGGGTTCTGGGATACCGAGCTTGACGTTCGACCCAGATGGGAGGACGGTACTCCTGCGCATACTGTCAAAAAATTCGGTGTAGTCAACAGATATGATCTGAGCAAGGAATTTCCTGCACAGACAATCAGAAAGACATTCATTAAAAGCGCCGTTGATGAGATTCTTTGGATATGGCAGAAAAAATCAAACAATATAGCAGACCTCGGCAGCCACGTCTGGGACTCGTGGGCTGATGAAAACGGAAGCATCGGCAAGGCTTACGGCTATCAGCTCGGAGTTAAGCATCATTACAAAGAAGGCGATATGGATCAGGTTGACAGAGTCCTTTTTGACCTCAAAAACAATCCTCAGAGCCGAAGAATAATGACTAATATTTATGTTCATCAGGATCTGAGTGAAATGGCTCTTTACCCCTGTGCTTACAGTATGACTTTCAACACATCGGGCAATAAGCTCAATGCGATTCTTAACCAGCGTTCTCAGGATATGCTTGCGGCAAATGCCTGGAATGTTGCGCAATATGCCGCTCTTGTTCATATGTTTGCGCAGGTAAGCGGTCTTGAAGCGGGTGAATTTGTTCACGTTATTGCCGATGCTCATATTTATGACAGACATATTCCCATCATTGAAGAGCTCATCAGCAGAGAGCCTTACGATGCTCCCGAATTTGTTATGGATAAAAGCGTAACGGATTTTTATGAGTTCACAAAGAATCATTTCTCGCTTGAAAACTACAAGTTCCACGAATTCAGTGAAAAGATTCCCGTTGCGATATAAAAGAGGTATATAATGAAAGCCATAGTTAATGTTGATAATAACTGGGGTATCGGTATCGGCGACAAGCTGCTGAACCATATTCCCGCAGATATGAAATTTTTCAGAGAAACAACAACGGGTAATGTTGTTGTTATGGGCAGAGCGACTTTTATGACATTCCCAGGTCCGAAGGCACTTCCGAACAGAGTCAATATTGTTCTGACAACCGATAAAAGCTGGAGTGCGCCTGATGTCATAGTCTGCCATTCGACGGAAGAGCTTTTTTCACAGCTTGAAAAATATGATACGGATACTGTTTATGTAATCGGCGGCTCCTCGGTTTATGAGCAGCTGCTTGTGTATTGCGATACTGCATATGTAACAAAGGTGGATTCGACAAAGAAAGCTGATAAGTTTTTCCCGAATCTTGATGCTATGCAGGATTGGTCCGTAATATCGGAAAGCGGTGTTATGGAGCATAACGGAACAGAATTCAGATTTTTGACATATTCGAAAAATAAATAATGGCGGTTGCATTTCCGCCGGTATCAGACCGCCGCGGAAATCAGCGTACGGTCTGATTTTTTAAAAACTCAAAAGTGAGGTGACAGATATGGAAGCGGTACAATATAAATGTCTGAATTGCGGTGCGGGTCTTATATTTGACCCCGAAAAGCAGGATTTTATTTGTGAGTATTGTGATTCCGTCTTTAAAGAAGAGGATTTTTTCCATAAAGATGAAAAGCTTGAAGTTGATATAATGGAAAAATCCGAAAACGATGTCTTTGACAATGCTCTTCTTTATGTCTGCCCGAGCTGCGGCGCAGAGGTTGTAACCGATGAAACGACCGCCGCAACAACTTGTTATTATTGTTCAAACCCCGTTGTTCTTTCCGGAAAACTCAGCGGTGAATTGAAACCTGACTATATTATTCCGTTTAAAATTGATAAAAATGACGCAATTGCAAAGTTCAAGGAGCTTTGCAGAAAAAAGAAGTTTCTACCGAAAGATTTCATTTCCGAATCAAGACTTGAAGAAATCAAAGGCGTTTATTTTCCGTATTGGTATATCGACGGAGAAACCGACGGCAACATCAACGCAACCTCAAAGCAGGTCAAGTCGTGGATGGTAGGGGATATCCGTCATACGGAAACCACGGTAAGAGGTCATTTCAGGCAGGGTAATCTTTCAATACGCAATATGCCCGAGGCGGCGCTTAAAAGCAAAGACAGAGATATTCTGAAATATGTTTGTCCTTTTAACAGTTCGGATTTTGTTCCGTTTTCAATGTCGTATCTGTCAGGTTTTTTTGCCGAAAAAAGAGATGTTGAAATTGCAGAAATAGAAACCTCGGTTAATGATAAAATAAAATCTTATTCAAGCGAAAAACTTCTTCAGTCAATCGAATATCCGAATGCATCTGTGAAAGACAGCTCGATTAGAATCGATAATATCAGATGGAGCTACAATCTTTTGCCTGTCTGGGTTCTGAATTATAAACATAAGGATAAAAAATATATTTATGCTCTCAACGGTCAGACCGGTAAAGTTTACGGTGAAATGCCGGTCTGCAACAAGAAGCTTGCCGCATTGTTTGCGGGAGCAACCGCCGCAGCATCTGTTATACTTACCGTTCTTTCGGAGGTGCTGTTCTGATGAAAAAAGTTTTGAGTGTAATTATTGTTTCAATTATTTTTCTGAGCTTGTTAACCGTTAATTCTTTTGCACTTGTTAACACAAAGATTGATGACTCTGCTGATTTGTTTTCAGAGGCAGAGGAGGCTATGATTACTGAATCAATTCTCGAATTTTCTCTCGAAACCGAATATTCATCCATAGTTTTAACAATCGATTACGCAGAGGGAAAAACCTCCCAGCAATATGCAGATGATTATTTTGATGATTTAATCATTTCTGAAGGTTGGGAAGAGAAGGGAATTCTTTTTCTGATTGATATGGATAACCGTGAAGTCTGCATTTCAACTATGGGTGAATGTATTTCGGTTTATGCTTATGCTATTGATTACATAATTGACAGCGGTTATGACGAGCTTGTTGACGGTAACTATTCCGAATGTATAACTCTTATGGTTTCAGCCGCTCTTGATTATTCGCATAATAATACCGATGATTATTACGGCGATTATTATGTTGATGAATATTACGGCGATTATCCGATATATTATGGCGGTTACAATAATGATTACTATTATGATAATTCCTCTGATTCGATTGATTTATCAAATATATTCATCTGCATTGTTATTGCACTTATAATCGGTGTTGTTTCGGTTTTCATTGTTAAAAGCTCATATAAGAATATGGGTAAGGGTGATGAATTTGATGCCGATGATCTTATATTAAAGCTTACAGGGTCAAACGATACTGTTATAAGCAGAAATGTGATTACAACTCGCATCCCGAGAAATAATAATCATAACAGACCCGGCGGATCTTCGGGCGGCGGAGTCAGCCACCGTTCGTCGGGCGGATTCAGCCACGGCGGAGGAAGCAGAAAATTCTGATTTTGATAAGGAGAAATTTATGGGAAATATATGGCACGATATCAGCCCCAAAAGAATAACTGCTGAAGATTTTATGGCTGTTATCGAAATTACAAAGGGCAGTAAAAAGAAATATGAGCTTGACAAGGAAACGGGAGTACTTATGCTTGACCGTATTCTTTACACTTCAACGCATTATCCCGCTAACTACGGTTTTATTCCCCGAACATACGGCGATGACGGTGACCCTCTTGATGTTGTTGTTATCTGCAGCGAAAAAATCGACCCGATGACTCTTGTGCGCTGCTATCCTATCGGTGTTATTACAATGAAGGACAGCGGGAAGCTCGATGAAAAGATTATTTCCATTCCGTTTAATGACCCGAACTATAATTCTTATAAAGATATCAGAGAGCTACCGAAGCACGTTTTTGATGAAATGACGCATTTTTTCACCGTTTATAAAAATCTTGAAGATAAGGAAACGGTTGTTGATGAAGTCCAGAACAAAGAGAAGGCAATTGAGATAATTGAGAAGAGTATCGGCAACTATATACAAGAATTTTGCAGATAACTTTTTATTTATGTTCTAATTGTGTATTTACAATTCAAAAAATTTGTTATAAAATATACTTTATATTCAGGGCTGACTATTCCGGCAGCCTAATTTTCAAAAGGAGTGATTACGATGGCCATTTATTGTCAGGAGCCCTCAAGAACATTCAGTGAATATCTTCTTATTCCGGGCTATACTTCGAGGGAATGCATCCCCGCAAACGTTAACCTTAAAACACCTCTTGTTAAATTCAGAAAAGGCGAAGAGGAATGCCCTCTCAGCCTCAATATTCCTCTTGTTTCTGCAATTATGCAGTCTGTTTCAAACGATACAATGGCGATTGCCCTTGCAAAGGAAGGCGGCGTTTCGTTTATCTACGGCTCACAGACCATTGAAGATGAAGCTGCAATGGTTGCAAGAGTAAAGAGTTATAAAGCAGGCTTTGTTGTAAGCGATTCAAACCTTAAGCCCGATTCAACACTTGCTGAAGTTCTTGACCTTATTGAACTCACAGGTCACAGCACAATGGCTGTTACCGATGACGGTACACCCAACGGCAAGCTTCTCGGTGTTGTTACCGGCAGAGACTACAGAGTCAGCAGAATGGAGCTTGAAACACCCGTTTCAGCATTTATGACTCCTTTTGAGAAACTTATCACCGCTCCGGAATCAACAACCCTCAAAGAAGCTAACGACATTATCTGGGAGCATAAGCTTAATTCTCTTCCCATTATCGATAAAAACGGCAATCTTCTTTATTTTGTTTTCCGTAAGGACTACTCACAGCATAAAGATAATCCCCAGGAGCTTCTTGATGCAAACAAGAGCTATATCGTTGGCGCAGGTATCAATACTCTTGACTATGAAAAGCGCGTTCCCGCACTTGTTGAAGCAGGCGCAGATGTTCTTTGCATCGATTCATCTGAAGGCTATACCGTATGGCAGGAGCAGACCCTTGCATTTATCCGTGAAAAGTACGGCGATAAGGTAAAGGTTGGCGCAGGTAATGTTGTTGACCGTGAAGGCTTCCTTTTCCTTGCAAAAGCAGGTGCAGACTTTGTAAAAGTCGGTATCGGCGGCGGTTCAATCTGTATCACAAGAGAAACTAAAGGTATCGGCAGAGGCCAGGCTACTGCTCTTATTGAAGTTGCTGCAGCAAGAGATGAATACTTCGCAGAAACAGGTATTTATGTTCCTATCTGCTCAGATGGCGGTATCGTTCACGATTATCATATGACACCCGCTCTTGCAATGGGTGCCGACTTCCTTATGCTCGGCAGATACTTTGCTCGCTTCGACGAAAGCCCCACAAACAAGCTTATGGTTAACGGTGCTTACGTTAAGGAATACTGGGGTGAAGGCTCCAACAG
>JAZSLR010000017.1:0-35817 GCA_045535475.1 Acutalibacteraceae bacterium
GGGTCGGGAAAGTGAGTGGGGTTGTTAATTTCCACCATCGTGCTGTCGGTGAGATTTATTTCGTAAACAACGCTGGGAATGGTTGTCACAAGGTCAAGGTCATATTCTCTTTCAAGTCTTTCCTGAATGATTTCAAGGTGAAGCAGACCGAGGAAACCGCAGCGGAAGCCGAATCCGAGTGCGCCCGATGTTTCGGGTTCATAGGTAAGAGCAGCATCGTTGAGCTGAAGCTTTTCAAGTGCATCACGCAGGTTTTCATAGTCCGCGCCGTCTGCGGGATAAACGCCGCAGTAAACCATCGGGTTAACCTTTCTGTAGCCGGGCAGTGGCTCGGAAGCAGGATTTTCAACCGTTGTTACCGTGTCACCGACACGTGCATCGCCGACTGTTTTGATTGATGCTGTTATATATCCGACCTCGCCTGCAGTGAGCTCCTTGCAGGGTTCGGGAATGGTTGCTCTCATATATCCGGTTTCAACAACGGTGAATTCTGCGCCGGTTGCCATCATTCGCATTGTATCGCCGGGTTTAATCTTGCCTTCCTTGACTCTTACGTAAACAATAACGCCCTTGTAGCTGTCGTAAACGGAGTCGAAAATAAGAGCGCGGAGTGGCAAATCATCGTTTGCTTCGGGAGCGGGAACATCCTTTACGATGCGCTCGAGAACCTGCTCAATATTAACACCTGTTTTCGCCGAAACTCTAGGTGCTTCCGAGCAGTCAAGGCCGATAACATCCTCAACCTCTGCGGCAACTCTGTCGGGATCGGCCGAGGGAAGGTCGATTTTGTTGATGACGGGAACAAGCTCAAGGTCGTGGTCAAGAGCAAGATATGTGTTTGCGAGAGTCTGCGCTTCAACGCCCTGAGATGCATCGATGATAAGCACTGCGCCTTCGCACGCTGCGAGTGAACGTGAAACCTCATAGTTGAAGTCAACGTGACCCGGTGTGTCGATGAGGTTAAGAACATATTCCTCTCCGTCCTCGGCAAGATAGTTGAGCTTAACGGCGTGAGCTTTGATTGTGATACCTCTCTCTCGTTCAAGGTCCATCTTGTCAAGAAGCTGAGCTGTCATATCACGCAGAGCAACAGACTTCGTTTTTTCGAGAAGTCTGTCTGCAAGGGTGGACTTGCCGTGGTCTATGTGAGCGATAATACAAAAATTTCTGATTTTATCTTTTGAAACTGCCAATGTGTTTTCTCCTTGTCGGAATATATTATGTAGCTTTAGATGTTTGCTATTTCTTCAAGCTTTCTGTCAACGCCTGTCTGACCTATCCACATATCTTCCCAACGGTGGCCTGCGATTGCTTCAATGCGTTTTTTATCACCTGCCGAAATTTCACAGCTGCCTGTTTCGTGTTTCTGTGCAATAACGGACTGAATGATTTCGTGGTCACGCTTCTTCATTTTGAATCGGAAGATAAGAATGAGAGAGGTGATTGCGAATATCGCGGGAAGCCAGCTTACGAGAAGTCTTAAACCGAACTCCGTCTGGCTGCTGAGCGCTGCATATTCGATTTTATCAAGATTTGTTGTGTCATAGCCGATAACCTGAAGGAAAATTCCGAGGAAACCGGTAACAAAGCTGTTGATTGTTTTTCTTACAAAAGAGTAGAAAGTGGTGATAACGCCTTCGCGTCTTCTGCCCGTGATAAGCTCGTCAACGTCGGTAACGTCGGGCTGAATGTTATTGATAACGAAGCCGGGTCCCGAGAAACCGAAGTTATAGAGAACGGTTGCGATGTAAAGAATAAATACGGGTGATTTCGGAGTTACAAAACCGTTGAGAAGCAGGCCGATTATCATCATAGGTGCCATTACGATTCCGCACATACGTTTATCCATATAGCGGGTGAGGAAATAGTTGAAGGGACCGCCCGCGATTTCGGCGGCACCGCCAACGGTGTTGAGCACACTGAAGTGGCTGTATCTGTCGGCAATGCTTCTGATATAGAACTGGTCTGCATAGCTGTAAAAGCTTTTTGAAAAACCGTAGAAAAGGTTGATGAGGAAATACTGTCTGAAAGCCTTGTTTCTGAAAACCTGAATATATTCTCTGAGGAAATATTTATAGTCGATGGGCGGATTCTTCAGGTCAAGAGAGCTCTTTTCTTTTGTTGAGAAGAATGTAACAAGAGGCGCCCAGCAGAAATAAATAACAAAAACAATGCCACAGATAAGATATTTGGGTCTGTCGGCGGGAGTGGGGTTAACCATATTTGTACCGCCGAGGACGATACTCATAAATATAAACGACGGGAACATACCGAACATATTAAAAATATATTCGACTATTTTATATTGCGTTCTCTCAAAGTATCTCGGCGCAACCGTCGGAAGCATTGCAACGTGGGGAATGTTTATCATAGTATAGCCGGCGCTGTAGATAAGAGATGCCAAGAGATAATAAGTGAAAAGTGCAGCTGTGTTGCCGGTTCCCGAAATTCCGAACGAATACCATTTCATAAAATATCCGATTAAAAGCACGGGAAGACCTGCGATAAGCCATACTCGGTGTTTACCGAAACGGGATTTTGTACGGTCTGTTATGAATCCCATAGCGAGGTCTGTTGCTGCGTCAATAACACCGCCTATGGTGCTGATGATGCCGGACATACCGGTGCTCATTCCTTCAACGAAATTAAGAAACTGCTGGTGATACATACTGATAGGGTTTGTGACACCGCCGGTTGTTATGCAGGCAACGTTATAACCTACAATTGGTCTGACATATTCCCAGGTATTGCCTTCAATGCCTACGGCATCCTTGATTTTATTTCCGATTCCCAAGGATATTCCTCCTTAAATATAAGATATAGATATACCTATATATAATAACAAAAAAATCCGGCAAGGTCAAGCATAAAAAATCCCGAAAGCAGTATGCCTTCGGGATTTCATCTTATAAGTTTGTTATGATTTCAACGCACTTGTCAATGCCGAGCTTGCTGCTGTTGAGGCAGATGTCGTAATGCTCGGGGTCGCCCCAGGTCATTTCGGTGAAATGCTCATAGTAAGCAGCGCGTTTTTTATCCTTATCCTTAATTCTTTTTTCGGGGGAATCGTCTTTTTCACCGTAGATTTTAACGATTCTATCGGCTCTTGCAGCTTTGTCCGCATAGATAAAAACCTTAACAACATTGTCACGCTCACGGAGAATATAGTCTGCGCATCTGCCGACTATAACACACGGACCTTTTTCGGCAAGCTCTTCAATAACCTTTTTCTGGGCGTGCCAGATGATGTCATCCTTGGTCATATTACTGTAAAGATTGTAGAGTGTAAAAATGGTTGACATTTTGCCTGATGCTGACAGATGCTCGCCTTTTTTTGCAATCTCTTCTTTAAGAAGACCGCTTTTGATTGCAACCTCATCGATGATTTCGCTGTCATAGCAAGGAATCGAGAGCTTCTCGGCAACCTTTTTTGCAATTGTTCTTCCGCCGCTTCCGAATTCGCGCCCGATGGTAATTATCTTAGTGTTCATAAATTCAGCCCCTTTTTGTAATTATTTCCGGTTATTTTCGTCTTTTAAATGCTCTTTGAGGATATAAACAGGTCGGTTTTTGACCTGAACATACATTTTTGAAAGGTACTCGCCGATGATGCCGAGGCAGAAGAGGAGAAGTCCGCCGATAAGCAGGAGAAGCACAACGATTGTTGCATATCCCGGCACGTCTATTCCGAATGCAAGCTTCTGGATAACAACAACTATCAGATAAAGAATAGAGCAGACAGAGGAGAAAATACCAATAAATGTTGCAAACTTGAGCGGTGCGGTTGAAAATGCAAAAATTCCTTCAAGTGCATATTTGAACAGCTTGCTGTAGCTCCACTTTGATTCTCCGCTTTCTCTGACCGCAACTTCATAGGGAATATATTGTGTGTTGAATCCGACATAACTGAAAAGACCTTTTGAGAATCTGTGGAATTCCGACATCTGAAGAATTGCGTCAACCATAACTCTTTTCATCAGTCTGAAATCCGATGCGCCGTTAACGAAATCAACGTCGGATATTTTGTTGATTAATTTATAGAATGCCGATTTGAATGCCGAAAGTGTTTTTGATTCCTTTCTGCTTTTCTGATAAGCGGCAACGCAGTCAAGCTCTTCGTCAGACTCAAGAACATCAAGCATTTCAAGCACAACCTCAGGTCTTTGCTGAAGGTCGGCATCGATGATGCACACAAGGTCACCCTCTGCTTTGGAAAGACCTGCATACATCGCAGCCTCTTTACCGAAGTTGCGGCTGAATGTCAGCACCTGAATGTTGCTGTCAGTATGATGATTGTTATAAAGCTGTTTTAATTTCTGATATGTCTTATCCTTACTGCCGTCGTTAACAAAAACGAATTCATAGTCATTGACTTTACCTTCAAAGACTTTGTTGACTTCGTCGAAGAATTTCTCAACATTGCCTTCTTCGTTGTAGCAGGGGATAACCAACGATAATTTCATATTTTTCACCTCTCACTCTCATTATTATATCGGCAGAGATTTAATAAAGAGTGAACAATAAAATAAATTATTAATAATTAAATTCTATCATCCATATTAAATAAAGTCAATATGTCGTCAATCTAAAATATTTGAGTTGTTTTTTACGATTTAACAAAGTGTTAACAATTAAATTATTGACAAATTCTTCTTGTTGGGGTATAGTAATAACAGAAATTAGCACTCTTGCTTTTTGAGTGCTAAAATTAGCACTCAGCGAAAGAAGGTGTGGAGGATGGCTGAACTGAGCGAAAGAAAAAAGCTGATTTTATCTGCCGTTGTTGAGCAGTATATCAAATCGGGCGAGCCGGTCGGCTCAAAAGAGCTTATCGCTTTAACAGGTATGTCTGTTTCCTCCGCAACCGTGCGTAACGAAATGAGCGAGCTTTCCGCAATGGGTTATCTTGAACAGCCGCACACCTCGGCAGGCAGAGTTCCTTCGCAGAAGGGTTACAGATATTATGTTGATAACCTTATGAAAGACAGAGAAATCGACGAGCTTAACCGAAGAATGATTGAAGCGGGAATTTCCTCTGCGGCGGGCGACCCCGAAAGGCTTATTGCTCAGGCGGGCGAGGTACTTGCAGAGCTTACGAAATGCGCCTGCGTTTCAACGGCGCCCGGCGGCGATGCCGTCATAATCCGCAAGATTGAGCTTGTGCCCGTCGGCATTCACTCAGCGATGCTTGTTCTTTTAACGTCAAACGGAATTCTCAAGAGCAGACTTTGCAGGCTTGATTGCGAGCTTACCGCAAAAATTCTCGAAGAGTTCTATAATATAGTTGATTCCTGCATAATCGGCAAACCCGCTTCGGATATAAGCGTTGTTTCGATGCAGACGGCTGCCGCTTCGGTTGACAGTGACCCGTTTGCGATGCTTCCGCTTATGGCGGCGGTTTGCGAGCTTGCAAGGAGTATGGAGGATTCAAGGATAATCCTCGGAGGCAGTTCAAATCTGTTTTCACACAAGGACTACGGCGTGGGTGCAATCGAGCTTTTTGAATTTCTCAATAAGCGTGAACCTCTGTCGGCAGTCATCAGCGGAATAAAAGAACCTCTCGATGTTATCATCGGTAAAGAAAATCTTTACCGTCAGCTTGAAAATTCGAGCGTTATAGTGGCAAAATATTCCGTAGGAGGCAGAGATTCGGGTTCCATCGGTCTTATCGGCCCGACCCGTATGGACTATGAAAGCATAATCCCCAGCGTAAAATATCTTACCGATATCGTCGGACGGATGATTACTCAAGCTATTGAAGAATAGAAAGGATAGAATATGAAGAAAGAAAAAAAGACTCCCGAAACAACCGAAGAAGTCAAAGAGACTGCCGAGGAAGTGAAGGAAGAAACTGCGGAAGAAAAGCTCAGAAAAGAGCTTGACGAAAAGAATGATCAATTCTTAAGACTCTATGCAGAATACGATAATTTCCGCAAGCGTTCGCAGAAAGAAAAGCAGGATATTTATTCATCATCAAAGGCTGATGTGATAAAGGAACTGCTTCCCGTTCTGGATAATTTTGACAGAGCGGCAAACAATACCGAATGCAGTTTTGAGGATTACAAAAAAGGCATCGACCTTATTTTCAATCAGTTCGGCGAAATTCTCAAAAAGACGGGCGTTGAAAGCTACGGCGAAAGAGGAGATGCATTCGACCCCAACATCCACAACGCCGTTATGACCGTTGAGGATGACGAGCTCGGCGAAAATGTTGTTGCCGAGGTATTCACAAAAGGCTATAAGCTTGGCGATAAAATCATAAGAGATGCAGTCGTCAAGGTCGCAAATTCATAAATTAGTTTTTTAATTTTCATTTATTTATAGGAGGAATTTTTATTATGGCAAAGATTATCGGTATCGACTTAGGTACAACAAACTCATGCGTAGCAGTTATCGAAGGCGGTGAACCCGTTGTTATCGCAAACGCAGAAGGCGCAAGAACAACTCCATCTGTTGTTGCTTTCGGTAAGACAGGCGAAAGAATGGTTGGTCAGGTTGCAAAAAGACAGGCTGTTACCAATTCAGACAGAACCGTTGCATCAATCAAAAGACAGATGGGTTCGGATTATAAAGTTTCAATCGACGATAAGAAGTATACTCCGCAGGAAATCTCCGCAATGATTCTTCAGAAGCTCAAGACTGATGCAGAAGCATATCTCGGCGACAAGGTAACAGAAGCTGTTATTACTGTTCCCGCATACTTCACCGATGCTCAGAGACAGGCTACAAAGGACGCAGGTAAGATTGCAGGTCTTGAGGTTAAGAGAATCATCAACGAGCCCACAGCTGCAGCTCTTGCATACGGCATCGACAAGGAAACCGACCAGAAGGTTATGGTTTATGACCTTGGCGGCGGTACATTCGACGTTTCAATCATCGAAATGGGCGACGGTGTTCAGGAAGTTCTTGCAACAGCAGGTAACAACAAGCTCGGCGGCGACGACTTTGACCAGAGAGTTATCAACTGGCTTGCAGACGGCTTCAAGGCAGAGCAGGGCATTGACCTCCGCGGCGACAAGATGGCTATGCAGAGACACAAGGAAGCTACAGAAAAGGCAAAGATTGAGCTGTCAGGTGTAACACCTTCAAACATCAGCCTTCCCTTCATCACCGCTGATGCAACAGGCCCCAAACACCTTGAAATGACTCTTACAAGAGCAAAGTTTAATGAGCTTACAGCAGATCTTGTTGACGCAACAATGGGTCCCGTCCGTCAGGCAATGAACGATTCGGGTCTTAAGACAAGCGAAATTGATAAGGTTCTTATGGTCGGCGGTTCATCAAGAATTCCCGCTGTTCAGGAAGCAATCAAGCAGTTTATGGGCGCAGAACCCTTCAAGGGCATCAACCCCGACGAATGCGTTGCTATCGGTGCTGCTCTTCAGGCAGGCGTTCTCGGCGGCGAAGTAACAGGTCTTCTTCTCCTCGACGTTACTCCTCTTTCACTCGGTATCGAAACTATGGGCGGTATCAGCACAAAGATTATCGACAGAAACACAACAATCCCCGTAAAGAAGAGCCAGATTTTCTCAACTGCAGCTGACAATCAGCCTTCAGTTGAAGTTCACGTTCTTCAGGGCGAAAGAGAATTCGCAAGAGATAACAAGACTCTCGGTGTGTTCCACCTTGACGGCATTATGCCTGCTCCCAGAGGTATTCCTCAGATTGAAGTAACATTTGATATAGACGCAAACGGTATCGTTCACGTTTCGGCTAAAGACCTCGGCACTCAGAAGGAGCAGTCAATCAATATCACATCCTCAACAAATATGTCCAAGGAAGATATCGAAAAGGCTGTTGCAGATGCAGAGAGATTTGCTCAGGAAGACAAAGAGCGCCGCGAAAACGTTGACACCCGCAACGCTGCAGACCAGATGGTTTATCAGTGTGAAAAGCTTATGAACGAAAACGGCGATAAGTTCAGCGATGACGAAAAAGCAGGCGTTAACGAAAAGATTGAGGCTCTCAAAGAAGCTCTCAAGGGTGAGGATATCAACCTCATCAAGTCACGCCAGGAAGAGCTTACCGCAAAGTTCCACGAAGTTTCCGAAAAGCTTTACAAGGCTGCAGCGGAAGCTGCTCAGGCTCAGCAGGGCGGTGCACCTGAAGGTGAAGGCTACACAGAAGCAAACTATACAGATGTTGATTAATGTGAGGAGTTAATCCCCTTGGCAGATAAGAGAGATTATTATGAGGTCCTCGGTGTTAATAAAAGCGCGAGCGAGGACGAAATAAAAAAAGCATACAGAAAAAAAGCTAAAGAGTTTCACCCGGACCTTCATCCGGGTGATGCTGAGGCTGAGGCAAAATTCAAAGAAGCCAATGAAGCTTATGAAGTACTTTCCGACAGCCAGAAGAAGGCACGCTACGACCAGTTCGGCCACGCAGGCGTAGACCCGAATTACGGTGCAGGCGGTGGCGGAGCATACGGAGGCGGTTTCGGCGGAGGTTTTGATTTCGGTGACCTCGGCGACATATTTGGCTCTTTCTTCGGTGGCGGCTTCGGAGGCGGCAGACAGTCCAATCCCAACGCTCCCCGCAGAGGAGAGGATGTTCAGACGAGAGTTACAATTTCGTTTGAAGAAGCCGCAAAGGGCTGTAAGAGAACGGTTGATATCAACCGTGTCGATACTTGTAACGAATGCCACGGTTCCGGCGCGAAAGCAGGCACATCGCCCAAAACCTGCCCCGATTGCGGCGGCAGAGGCTATGTCAATGTTCAGCAGAGAACAGCTTTCGGCGTGATTCAGACCCAGAAATCCTGCCCGAAATGTCAGGGTCAGGGCAAGGTTATTGAGAATCCTTGCGCAAAGTGCCGCGGAACGGGCAGAACCACAACCAAAACATCGGTTGAAGTCAACATACCCGCAGGTATTGATGACCGTCAGGTGTTCAACGTCAGCGGCGCAGGCAATGCAGGTGTAAACGGCGGTCCCAAGGGCGATTTGAGAGTTGCTGTTTTTGTCAGACCTCATCCGCATTTTGAACGTGACGGCTATAACGTATGGCTTGAACACAGAGTCAGTTATCCTCAGGCGGTTCTCGGCGACACTCTCAGAATTCAGACTCTTGACGGCGATGTTAAATTTGACCTTCCCGCAGGAACGCAGTCGGGTGCGGTTTTCAGCCTTAAGGGCAAGGGCATACAGATTCTCAACGGCAGAGGCAGAGGCGACCAGCTTGTGCGTATTATTGTTGATGTGCCCAAGAATCTCACCCAGCGTCAGAAGGAACTCCTTGTTGAGTTTGAAAAAGAACTCGGAGTCAAGCGCGGTTCACCCGTCGGCAACGGTAAGGAAGGATTCTTTGATAAGTTCAAGAACAAAAAATGATTTGAAACACCGTGTCATCCGGCACGGTGTTTTTTGAGGTATAATTATGAAATACGATGCAGTAATATTTGACCTTGACGGCACATTGACAGATACTCTTGCAGACCTGAGAAACAGCGTCAATTTTGCTCTCTCACAGTTCGGGTTCCCCGAAAGGTCACCTGAAGAAATCCGCTCTTTTGTCGGTAACGGAGTGAAAAGACTTGTTTTTCTCAGCGTGCCTGAAAACACTCCTGAGGATGTTTCGGAAAAGTGTCTTACGGTTTTTAAGGAGCATTATGCTGCAAATTCACTTGTTGAAACCAAGCCGTATGACGGCATAACGGATATGCTGAAAAAGCTTAAGGATAATAATATTAAAACCGCCGTTGTCACAAACAAAATGCATTCGGCGGCATCGGATATCGTTGAATTCTTCTTCGGAGATTTGATTGATGTAACCGTCGGGCAGGTTGACGGGATGGCGCAGAAACCCGAGCCTGACGGGATTTACAAAGCAATTGAATTCCTTGGAATATCAAAAGAAAGCACAGTATATGTCGGCGATTCCGAGGTGGACTGCATAACCGCAAAAAACGCGGGCATTCCCTGCATCGGTGTAACGTGGGGATTCCGTGACCGCGATGTTCTCATCTCAAACGGTGCGGATTACACGGCAGACACTCCTTCGGAAATATTTGATTATATCTGATTGTCGAATTTTGTATTGACAAAAATAAATCACTATTATATAATTAAGTGTCAATAGAATATGTCCTTATTAAGAGTGGCTGAGGGACAGGCCCTTCGAAGCCCGGCAACCTGTGTTATGCAAGGTGCTAAATCCTGCGGCGTTGCGCCGGAAGATAAGGTGTTTTCAACCACTGAAGACTCCTTCGGTGGTTTTTTTGGGACTTATTATTGATAATAATTCTAAAAAGAGGTTTATAAAATGGCAAACTACTTATTCACATCCGAATCCGTAACGGGCGGCCATCCCGATAAAATCTGTGACCAGATTTCCGATGCCGTTCTTGATGCTATTCTTGCGCAGGACCCTATGGGCAGAGTTGCCTGCGAAACCTGCTGTACAACCGGTATGGTTCTTGTTATGGGTGAAATCACAACAACAGCAGATATTGATATCCCCAAAATTGTAAGAGAAACAGTTGACGAAATCGGCTATAACAATGCCGAATACGGCTTTGACTGCAACACCTGCGCTGTTATGACCGCTCTTGATAAGCAGTCGGGCGATATTGCTATGGGTGTTGACAGACTCGGCGCAGGCGACCAGGGTATGATGTTCGGCTTTGCTTGTGACGAAACTCCCGAGCTTATGCCTCTCCCTATTTCACTTGCTCATAAGCTTTGTGCAAAGCTTACCGAAGTACGCAGAGACGGTACTCTCGGTTATCTCCGTCCCGACGGCAAGAGCCAGGTAAGCGTTGAATATGATGAAAACAACAATCCCGTAAGAGTTGATACCGTTGTTATTTCTTCTCAGCATTCAGCTGATGTCACTCTTGAGCAGATAAGAGCGGACATCGTTGAAAAGGTAATCAAACCCGTTATTCCTGCTTCGATGCTTGACGAAAACACCAAGTATCACATCAACCCCACCGGCAGATTCGTAACCGGCGGTCCTCAGGGTGACAGCGGTCTTACCGGCAGAAAGATTATTGTTGATACATACGGCGGCTACGCACGCCACGGCGGCGGTGCTTTCAGTGGCAAAGACCCCACAAAGGTTGACCGTTCGGCTGCATATGCGGCACGTTACGTTGCAAAGAATATCGTTGCTGCAGGTCTTGCAAAGAAGTGCGAGGTTGAGCTTGCATACGCTATCGGCGTTGAACAGCCCGTGTCCGTATTTGTTGATACCTTCGGAACAGGTAAAATTGCAGACACTGAAATTTCCGCAATCATCAATAAGCTCTTCGACCTCAGCCCCGCAGGCATCATCAAGACTCTCGACCTCAGAAGACCCATCTACAAGCAGGTTGCGGCTCTCGGCCACATCGGCAGAACAGACGTTGACCTTCCTTGGGAAAAGCTTGACAGAGTTGACGATATCAAAAAAGAAGCAAACATCTGATTTTAATTCAATACATAAAAAATCACCGCCGCTACCAATGATGGTAACGGCGGTTTTGCAATTCAATTACTTTTTGCCTTTTCTTGATGATTTTTCAGCTTTGATTTTTTCTGCGTAAGCCTTTTCTTCTTCTGCTAAACGCTCTGCTTCTGCAATTGCATCTGCCTGTGCTTTTTCGTGGCGTGCCTTTGCATCGTCATACATAGCTGCGATTTCATCAAATCTTGCATAGTTTTCGCTCTGAGTGAGGAGCTTCTTTGCGCTGATATAGGGTTTTGCGGCGCGGTTATAAACAGAATTATCGTTTGTTGCCTTCTTGATATCTTTTTCGGTCTGCTTCTGCTCTGCTCTGATGCTTTTGACTGCTTTCATATATTCTGCAACATCCTGCTTATCCTTGCGGTCTCTCGCGTCGTAAAGCTTTTTATATGTTGCTTCAAGCTCTTCTGCAAGCCTATCCTCTTTATCAAACAGCTTTTCGAATATGCTTGAGTCGAATTCCTTTATTCCGCCCGGGAAGTGCTTTGCGGCAGATTTTTGAGCATATATAAAATCTCTTGCTTTTGATATTGCAGATTTTCTGTATTCTTTTTCTTCTTCGGTTGTTTTGGGAAGAGCTTTTGCAGCATTAAGCTCTGATTTGTCAAAACTGTAAATTGCTTCATAGCCTGCGTTTACGGTTTTGCGTGCTTCTTCAAGCTGCATTTTACCGTATGCAGTATTGAAGCGGTTCATTTCATCGGTAACAAATTTTGAAATTTCAAGATCCTGATTGAACTTAACTGCATCTTTATATGCATTCTTAGCTGCCCACTTTTCGTCTTTTGATGATGCCGCTTTTCTTGTAGCCTTGAATTCCTTAAGGTTCTTGGGCTGAACATTTTCGAACTCGTTTGCTTCTTTGATGATTTCGATAGCTTCAACAAGGTCTTTATCCTTAAGGATGCCGTTACCGTAATCTTCGAAAAGAGCACGGATTTTGAGAACCTTAATCATACCCTGCTGCTTGATTTCAGAAAGGTCATAGAAGAAATACGGAAGAACATTCATAACTGCGCCGAGAACCGATACGGCGATAAGAACGCCGAAAATACTTATAAATGTTTCTTTATGATAGAGGACGTTATAAACGTTTGTCGGGTCAATAAGTTCGCCTTCCTGGGCAATGATTTCGGGAAGAAGCTCGGCAAGCTTTGTTTCGTTGAAGCCGATTTTCTCATAAATAGCGGGAAGAACAGAGCTTGTTATCATTGTGATAACGCTGCCTATAAGACCGACGGCAGCAAACATACCGTCAATTCTTTCGCCTGTAACATACTGCTGATAGTCACGGATATCGCCGTTGAGACTGGGAGTGAGGATGTGCGCAAAAGAACCGAAGAGAGCATTAAACCAAAGGCAAATCATAACAAGCCAGATCATAATACTCATATCGATGTATTTAACCACGGGATAAACAAGTGCAATGAATAAAATGTTCATTGTGTTTATCAGAATAAGAGTGTTCTTTTTGCCGATTTTTTTGATTGAAAGCGGAGCAAGAAGCATACCCCAAAATGAAGCGTTACCGTAAATTGTGAACAGAAGGGAGTATTCTCCGCTTGAGCAGGCGTGCTGATATGAATAAAGCCAGTTGAGAATGCTTCCGTAGGCACCTTCAAGGAAACCGAGCCAGCCTGCAAGTGAAATAACCCAGAAGTATTTGTTCTTTGCAACTGCACGCAGAGCGTCAATGAATTTCATCTGAACAACGTGTGTTTTTGCCTGAACGATTTTTTCTTCCGTATTGACATAAACAATAACGCTGAGAAGGAAACCGATAATAAGAATGGGGGGCCAGATATATCTGTAAATCCTGATATCGTTCAGGTTGTTTGTGCCGAGGAAAGCCGTGGCAAGAAGGGGAATGATTGCGTTGGTTATTGTGGGAGCAAGAGAGTCGGTGACCGATTTGATTGAAGAAACGTTCGCTCTCTCTTGAGTGTTGGGCGAAAGAACAACGATATAGTTGTCATACGCATCGTAAAGGAAATTATAGAAGAACTGGAATCCGATGTTGAAAAGAAGAACAACGGCACATTTCATCATCTGACTGCCCATTTTTTCATAAGGCATCCAGAAATAGCCTATCGCAAGAATAATCGTTGGAAGACCCATAGTGAGGATATAAGGTCTGTATTTGCCCTTTCTGTTTCGGGCGTTGTCGATTATGTATGCTCTGAACATAGTGAGCGGGAAGCTGATGATAACTGCAAGAATATATATGAAATACATATTCATCGGCTCAATGCCTATTGTGTTTCCGACAAAAACGTTGGTTGCCGAGAGCAACACTGCAGATATACAAGTGATGATAAACTTAACACCGATGCCGCCACCTGAAAGTGAAGCAATCTCTTTGAAATTCATATACTTTCCGAGCGGCGGGGTTTTCCAATAAGTCTTAACTTTTGAAATTCCGTCTTTAACTTGTGCGACCAGATTCATAGTCTTCCTCCTAAATCCAATATAGAATTAATTATATCAAAAGAAATAAATAAAAGCAACATAAATAGAACAAATTTGTATAAAAAAGTAATGGTTACTTGACGGCGGGAGTATGTTTTGTTACAATAGTATTGTAGAAATTTACGTTTTTTTCAAATTAAAAACGGAGTGTGATATTTTATGGAAAAAATCAAGCTTGCAATCGAAGCGGGTCAGACCGCTCTCGGCATTGAATTCGGTTCAACAAGAATCAAGGCTGTCCTCATCGGCAAAAACCACGAGCCTTTTGCATCGGGCAGCTTTGACTGGGAAAATACATACGATAACGGTGTGTGGACTTATCCTCTTGAGCAGGTCTGGGAAGGCCTCAGAGGTGCATTCGGCGCTCTTAAAAAGAATGTTGCCGATAAATATGGAGTTAAGCTTACAACGGTCGGTGCACTCGGCATCAGCGGTATGATGCACGGCTACCTTGCGTTCGATAAAGACGGCAATCAGCTTGCACAGTTCAGAACCTGGAGAAACACCATCACGGCAAAGGCTGCCGAAGAACTCAGTGCGCTTTTTGATTTCAATATCCCGCAGAGATGGAGCATTGCTCATCTTTATCAGGCAATTCTGAACGGCGAAGAGCACGTCAAAGACGTTGATTTTATTGCAACTCTTGCAGCTTACGTTCATTGGAAGCTGACGGGCAATAAGGTTATCGGTGTCGGTGAAGCTTCGGGTATGTTCCCCATAGACAGCAATACCAATGACTACGATAAAAAAATGCTTGCTCAGTTTGATGAAAAGATTGCGGATAAAAACTTCCCCTGGAATATTGAAGGCATTCTTCCCAAGGTTCTCGTTGCGGGCGAAAATGCAGGCGTGCTGACCGAAGAGGGCGCACTTCTTCTTGACCCCACGGGCGAATTCAAGGCAGGCGTTGTGCTTTGTCCTCCCGAAGGCGATGCAGGTACAGGCATGGTTGCAACAAACTCTGTTGCAGTAAGAACCGGTAACGTTTCCGCAGGCACTTCAATCTTCCTTATGGTTGTTCTTGAAAAAGCACTCTCAAAGCTTTATCCCGAAATTGATATGGTAACAACTCCCGCAGGCAAGCCCGTTGCTATGGTTCATTGCAACAACTGCTCGGGTGAAATTGATGCTTGGGCAGGTCTTTTCACTTCAATGTGCAAGGCACTCGGTATGGATATCAGCATTTATAAAGTGCTCGACAAGATATTCGAATCTGCTCTTTCGGGTGATAAGGATTGCGGCGGTCTTGTTGCATATAACTATCTTTCAGGTGAGGTTATTACCGGTCTCGACAGCGGAAAGCCTATGTTTTTCAGAGGACCCGACAGCAAGTTCAATCTCGAAAACTTCTCGAGAGTTCAGCTTTGCTCTGCGGCGGCTACTCTCAGCATCGGTATGGAAATTCTTGAGGACGAGGATGTTAAGGTTGACAGAATTCTCGGTCACGGCGGCTACTTCAAGGCCCCCGTTGCAGGTCAGAAAATAATGGGTGCGGCTCTCAATGCTCCCGTATCCGTTATGAAAACCGCAGGTGAGGGCGGTCCCTGGGGCGTTGCAATTCTTGCGGAATATATGGTAAGCAAGGCTGAGGGTGAAACTCTCGACGCATACCTTGAAAACAAGGTCTTTGCAGGTCAGGATTCAACCGAGGTTACTCCCGATGCGGAGGATATCGCAGGATTCAAGGCATTCCTTGAAAACTATAAGAAGGGTCTTGCAGCTGAAAAAGCGGCTGTTGAGGCTTTCTGATAAACAAAAATCAAAAAATGTCACAACATCATAAAAAGTGTTGACTTTTGAAGAAGTATGGGTTATAATTCACACGCATTCCAAAATAAGCGGTGGAGTCTGTCATAAAATGCGTTGCATTTTATTTGTTTCGGATTGTGTATGCTGAGGGTAAAGTTTGCCTGCAGCGTATCCTGAAATCAACGGCAGAATTCGCTTTTACGGCGGGTTCTGCTTTTTTGTGCAGAAAAACACCATAAAACACAGGAGGTAAAAAATGAGTCCCATTACCATTACCGCGCTCGTTATTTTTGCATTGACATATGTGATTATGATGGCGTTTCAGAAAATCAGACCGCATGTTACGGTTGCGTCTGCGTTGATTTTTATTGCTCTCGGAATAGTTTCCGCAGTCAACCCTTCAATCTTCGGTGAGGGCTTCTTCGCTCTCGGAGATTCAAGCTACAGCTATGGTTTTGCTCAGGCACTCGGCGAAATTGACTGGAACGTAATTATGATGATTGCAGGTACGATGGGTACAGTTTATCTGTTCATCGAATCCAAAATGCCTCAGCTTATGTCCGACGTTCTTATTTCAAGAATGCCCAATATGAAGTGGGCGGTTGTCGCAATGTCACTCTTTGCGGGTATCGTTTCTGCTTTTGTCGATAACGTTGCAACCGTTCTTATGATTGCGCCCGTTGCGCTTGCATTTTGCAAAAAGCTTGATGTTTCGCCCGTTGCGTCAATCATCTGCATTGCCGTTTCATCTAACCTTCAAGGTGCGGCTACTCTTGTTGGTGACACAACATCAATCCTTCTTGCAAAGCAGGCAAACCTCGACTTCTCCGATTTCTTTGTTGATGAGGGAAAGCCCGGTATGTTCTGGGTCGTTGAAGCGGGCGCACTTGTGAGTGCATTGATTATTCTTTTTATGTTCAGAAAGGAAAAATCTCCCATCAGCTTTGACAGCAGAACAAAGGTTGAGGATAAATTTCCCACATTCCTTCTTCTCGGCACGGTTATCGCTCTTATTGCAGTTTCGTTTATTCCATATAAAGACGGTGCGGCTGAGGGTCAGTTCTATAAGCCCGATATAACAAACGGAGTTATTTGTATTGCATTCTTCGTTATCGGCATTCTCCGTGAGCTTATTGTGAAGAAGAATACGGATATCGTAAAAGATGCATTCAAGGAAATTGACTATTATACGATTGTTCTTCTCACCGGACTTTTCGTTGTTATCGGCGGTGTTAAGAGTGCGGGCGTTATCGACGTTATCGGCTCCGCAATCGCAAGCCTCGGCTCAGGCTCGGTATTTGTTGTTTACACAATCATCGTATGGATGTCTGTTTTTCTTTCGGCTTTTATCGACAACATTCCTTATACTGCAACAATGCTTTCAATCGTTCCCGTTATCGCAATGGATATCGGTGTTGAACCCAAGCTTCTCTACTACGGACTTCTCTGCGGTGCAACCCTCGGCGGCAACCTTACACCCATCGGTGCAAGTGCAAATATTACGGGCATCGGCATTCTCCGCAAGGAAGGCTATGAGGTCAAGAGCACAACCTTTATGAAATTCGGCGTGCCCTTCACTCTTGCAGCGGTTACAACCGGCTATCTTATGCTCTGGTTCATCTGGAAGTGATAAAACAGACCTGCGTGCTTAAAAAAAGTGCGCAGGTTTTTTCTTTTTTGTGTTGGATTATTTAAGTCAGTATGATATAATTGTAAAAAATCACGGGAGGATTACAAAATGAAATTAAGAGCACCTTGTGTTCCGCTTATAACAATTGACCCCTATTTCTCAGTCTGGTCGCAGGATACCGTTCTCAATGTTTCCGATACGGTTCATTGGACGGGAAAAAGAAACTACATCCTCGGCACCGTCACCGTTGACGGAAAAGAATACAGCTTCCTGGGCTATCACAGAGACAAACACAAGCTTACACAGACTTCTCTGGATATAGATGCACTGTCAACAACCGCCGTGTTTGAGAACGATGAAATAATTCTGAAAACGGTGTTCACTTCTCCTGTAATTGCCAATGATTACAAACTTCTCACAAGACCTGTTTCTTATCTTTCGGTGTCATATTCGTCCAAAGACGGAAAGAAGCATAATGTCAGAGTGAATGTCGGCGCAAGCGAGGAGCTTTGTCTTGATAAGGTGTGGCAAAGTGAAATAACCATTGAAGAAGTTTCCGCAGGCAATATCAAGGGATATAAAATGGGTAACGAGGAGCAAAAGCCGCTTAACCGCAGCGGCGACGACGTGAGAATCGATTGGGGCTATTTCTATCTTATGTCTGATTCCGCAAAGGCTCAGACTCGTATCGACAGAGTGTGGAGTATGGATGTGATTAATGTCAGCTCCGAAATCGCTGAAAACGAAAAAGTGCTCTATCTTTTTGCTTATGACGATATCGAAAGCATTGAATATTTCGGCAAGCATCTTAAGTCATATTGGAACAAAGACGGTCAGACAATCCTTGAAGCGATTGCCGAAGCGGCAGGGGAATACGATGATGTTATGATGCGATGCCGTGAGTTTTCGCAGAAGCTTTATGCCGATGCCGAAAATGCGGGCGGCGAAAAATACGCCGAGCTTCTTTCTCTTGCTTACCGTCAGGTAATTGCAGGCCATAAGCTTGTGCTTGATGAAAACGGAGAAATCCTCTACATCTCAAAGGAATGCTTCTCAAACGGCTGTGCCGCAACGGTTGACGTTTCTTATCCGTCGATTCCGATGTTCCTGATTTATAATCCTGAGCTTGTCAAAGGTATGATGCGCCCCGTTTTCCTTTATGCAAAAAGTGATGCGTGGATATTTGACTTTGCTCCTCACGATGTAGGCTGTTATCCGCTTGTCAACGGTCAGGTTTACGGAGAGAACGCTCTCAAATATCAGATGCCTGTTGAAGAGTGCGGAAATATGCTCGTTATGGCGGCAAACGTTGCTCTTGCGGAGGGTAACGCCGATTTTGCAAGCGAGAATATTGACCTTCTTCGCAAGTGGTGCAGCTATCTTATCGAATACGGTGCAGACCCCGGCAATCAGCTTTGCACAGACGACTTTGCAGGACATCTTGCTCACAACTGTAATCTTTCTCTCAAGGCCGTTATGGGTCTGAGAGGTATGGCTATTATTGAAGAGATGAGAGGTAATAGGGAAAAATCCGATTTCTATCTCAGTGAATCCGAAAAGATGGCAGAAAACTGGATGAATACCGCACTCAATGCTGACGGCACATCAAACCTTGCATTTGACCAACCCAATACCTATTCGATGAAATACAATATGGTCTGGGATAAGGTATGGGGAACAAATCTCTTTACTCAGGAATTTATGGATGCGGAAATTGCGGATAATATGAAGCATTTCAATAAATACGGAATGCCGCTTGACAGCCGTGCGGATTACACAAAGTCCGACTGGCTTGTGTGGGTTGCCTCGATGTCGTCTTCAAAGGAAGTTTTTGAACAGTATATCGTACCTCTCTGGGATGCGTATAACGAAAGCGACAGCCGTGTTCCGATGACCGACTGGTATGACACAATCAGCGGCAAAACCGTTTCGTTTCAGCACAGAACCGTTCAGGGTGGACTGTTTATGAGATTGCTTATGAATAAATAAAACATACTGATCTCCGAAAGGATAATTATATATGCTTGCAGAAAAACAAGTTGAGCGTATGCTCGCAAAGCTCAAAAGATTCGAAAAGATTCTTGACCCGATGCTTTTTAAAAAGGCAGCAAAGATTGATACCGTTGGTTTTTATGAAACAACCGACAGACTTTATGAGATTCCCGATAATTCAATGTTCAGTGCCATAAACAGCGGTGAAACCTGGGGCAGGGAAGAGGCTTTCGGTTGGTTTAAAACACAGTTTACCGTGCCCGAAGAGCTTGACGGAAAAACAATATTTGTTATGCCCCACACCGAGGGATACGAAACTCTTCTTTGGGTTAACGGAAAACCCTTCGGAACCTTCTGCACAAAGATAGTTTTCACCGGTCACGGCAATCATTACTGTGATATGCTTACTCTCAGCGCCAAGGCGGGCGAGGTTATCGATATTGCACTCGAGGTTTATACAGGTCATACCCACCTCGGCAATATGCCGCTTGACACAAGCCGTTTCATTAAAGATTACACATATCACTTTGACGGTCTTGATATCTGCGTCAAGGATGAATTTATTCAGGAATTCTATTTTGACCTCAAAGTCATCAACGAGCTTACAGATTATCTTCCCGATACATCTTTCAGAAAAGGTCAGCTCATAAACGCTCTCTACGAAGTGCATAAGCGTCTGCTTTATGCATATGATGACACCGATGATGAAACCTTCAGAGCGGCGATGAAATCTGCTCATCCTTTCCTCAAGGAGATGCTCGCCGTCAAAAACGGACCCGAAGCGGCGCAGGTAGGCATCATCGGACACTCTCACCTTGATACCGCGTGGCTCTGGAAAGCAACCGAAACAATCAAGAAGAGCGCAAGAACATATTCAAATCAGCTTTCTCTTATGGAGCAGTATCCCGAGCATAAATTTATGCAAAGCTCCGCTTGCCATTCAAATATGCTTCTTGAGCATTATCCCGAGCTTTTTGAACGAATCAAAGAAAAAGTTGCCGAGGGCAGATATGAACCCAACGGCGGCGTGTGGGTTGAATGCGACTGCAACATCACCTCGGGCGAATCAATGATAAGGCAGTTTCTCTGGGGTCAGAGATTCACAAGAAAGCATTTCGGCTACACTTCCGACTGCTTCTGGCTTCCCGATACTTTCGGCTACAGCGCGGCGATCCCGCAGATTATGAAGGGATGCTCCGTTGATTATTTCCTCACAACCAAAATTGACTGGAATGACGTCAACCACTTCCCCTATGATTCATTCTGGTGGCAGGGTATCGACGGCACAAAGGTGTTCACTCATTTCAACTCAACCGCAGCGTGGCCGTCCCCTCGTTGTTTCCACGAAGCGGTAACGGGCGATTTAATGCATAACAGAAGCATCAACGAAAGAAACGTCACCAACAAACGCATTGTAGCATTCGGCCACGGTGACGGCGGCGGCGGACCCCAGTACGAAATGATTGAGGTTGCGCGCAGAGTCAAGGACCTAAACGGCTGCGCAAAGGCGGAATATATGACCGTCAGCGAGTTTATGAAGGATCTCGAAAAGACCGCCGTAAATCCCAACACCTATTCGGGAGAACTTTATCTTGAACTTCACAGAGGCACTCTCACCAATCAGCACAACATCAAGCATAACAACAGAAAAGCAGAGCTTGCTTTGCGTGACCTTGAATATCTGACGGTCAGCAACGCGGTTAAATCGGGTGAAGTTGCAAGCGATGAAAAGATTCACCCTCTTTACAAAGATCTTCTTCTCAATCAGTTCCACGATATTCTTCCCGGTACCTGCATTCCGTCTGCGCATAAGCTTTCGCTTTCAGAAACAAACGCTCTTCTCAAAACCGCATATGAGCTTATCGAAGAGAATCTCACGGGTGATGGCGAATGCGTAAGCGTAACCAATACTCTTTCTTTCGACAGAAACGACCCGATATTCCTTGAATGCGAAGAGGGCTACATTGCGGACTGTGACTGCAAACAGCAGACATATAAGAATCTTGACGGCGAGAATATTCTTATCATCAGCGGTCTTACCGTACCTGCATTCTCAACCGTGAAAATCAACCTTGTAAAGGGTACAGCAGACAGCACAAGTGAAATCACAGTTGACGGCAACAAGCTTTCAACACCCTTTGCCGATATTACCTTTGATGAAAAGGGATATATTGATTCTCTTATCGACAAAAAAGCAAAAAGAGAGGTCAGGGGCGAAGGCTATCCGCTTAACACATTCATCATCGCAGAGGACCTTCCTCTCGCGTGGGATAACTGGGATATTGATGCCGACCTTGATTGCAAATTTGCAGATAATTCCGTTCTCCTCAGCAGAGAAATCGTTTCTCACGGTGCGGCGGCTCTGATTATCCGAAGCAAATACAGCATTTCGAAGAGATCAACAATCACTCAGGATGCAATTTACTTTGCCGATACGGCAGAAATCAGATTTGATACCGTTATGGACTGGCAGGACAACCACCGTTTCCTTAAGACTGCATTTGATACTTCCGTTAAAAACAGTTTTGCTCGCTTTGAAATCCAGTACGGCAACGTTATGCGCCCCACAACGAGAAATGATTCAGTTGAAAAGGCGAAGTTTGAGGTTGTCAACCACAAATTTACCGACCTTTCTGAAACCAGATTTGGTGCGGCGGTGCTTAATGACAGCAAATACGGCATCAGCGTTGAGGGCGGCAATATGCGTCTTTCGCTTCATAAGGGCGGTTTAAGACCTGACTTTGAGGGTGACAGAGGTGTTCACAGAACCGTTTATTCATTCCTGCCTCATAACGGCGGATTCAGCACCGAAAATGTAGTACGCCCCGCATATGAGCTTAATATTCCCGTGCTTAAAGGTAAAGGCGATTTTGAGGCTGTTGCACTTATTCTTCCCAGGGAGGATAATGTTATTGTTGAATCAATCAAGCCCTGCGAAGATAACGAAAAAGCTTTCATTGCAAGACTTTACGAAACCGAGGGCACTTACACCAACTGCCCCGTAGAGTTCTTTGACGGAGCAAAGAAAATTGAGATAACCGATATGCTCGAAGAGGTCAAGGAAACCTTTGAAGGCAATGAACTCCCATTTCGTCCGTTTGAAATTAAAACACTCAAAATTACATATTAAATGAAAAAAATCCTGTGGCGTAAAAACCGCAGGATTTTTTCGTAATTTATTTGTTTGTAATTAAGAAAATCATTCTTTCCTGAATTGAGGGGCCGCCGTGACCCGTTCCGAATCCGCCGTGGTCAGCGGTAATGATTATAAGCCAATCCTCGGTTTCATACGTTTCTCTTGCTTCAATTGCATTAAGAGTTCTGTACGCAAGAATGTCATTGAGTCTGTAGCCTGCCTGATAAATGGGGTTGTTGGTTGAGAAACCGAAGGTGTGACCCGCGTGGTCAGTGCCTTCGTAAATCGCAAAGATAAAATCTGAGCAGTCACCCTGCTTTATGTCTTTGATTACAGCTCTTGCGGAGGCGGTGTCCTCGATGCAGTAATTGAACGCAACATCAAGACCCTTTTCTTCGCAGTATTCCTTTTCGAGCTTATATGTGCTGTCGTCGGTTTCAAAATGACCGTCCCACGATGTGATGAAGTTTGCGGAATCGATAACACCGCTTTCTGTCAGAGATGTCATAAGAGTTTTGTATTCAAGCGATTTTGTAATTCCGTTGCCGGTAATGCCGTTTTTATCTGCCCATACACCGGTAAGAATGGAGCACCAGCCGGGAGCTGTTGAGGTGTCCTGAGTGTTAACTTCGGGGTAGTTGACACCGCCGCAGTAAACATAGTTGAGTGACGCACCGTCTGAAAGCATTTTGTTAACACCGCTGAAGTTGTTTTCGGTGAATGTAAGTGCATCGGCACGGCATCCGTCGTAGCCGATAACGATAGCCTTCTTCTCGGTTTTGCCTTCGGGAAGGGGAGAGGCAAAATGATTGCTGATAATGTTATAAAGCTCGGTCTGCGGAATTGCGGTTTCGATTGTGTTTTCGAATTCAACCTGAGCAACATTTTCACGGTATGCTTCTTCTGTGTCCTTTGCATCGTTGCCGTAAAGACCGAAAAGTGCGGGAATCATAAGAAAAATGCTGAGAATTTTTGAGATGAAATTCATAAAAAATCTCCTTTGATTGTTGATGATAACATTATATCACTGTCCGTTCATACAAACAAGGAGATTTTTTGCTTTTAAAGGTTTTTAAGTATTCTTTTTTTGTATTCGAGAAATTCAATGCTCAGTCCGAAGTCCTCCGTTCTCGGTTTGGGTTGGTTTATGATGATTTCATCCGCTATTTTTCCGGGCTTGCCCGAAAGAATATAAATTCTGTCGGAGATAAGAATTGCTTCATCAATATCGTGTGTTATGAAAAATGTTGATAGCTTGATTTTTTTCATAACATCAAGATACCAGCGGTGAACGGCGGCCTTTGTCAGAGTGTCAAGTGCCGAAAACGGCTCGTCAAGCAAGGCGACATCCTGCGAAAACATATATGTTCTCAAAAGTGCTGCTCTCTGCTTCATACCGCCCGAAAGCTGAGATGGATATTTTTTCTGTGATCCTTCAAGTCCGAACTCGTCAAACAATGCGGATACCCTCGCTCTTGCCTTTTTCTTATTCTCGCCCTTCATAAGAAGGGGCAAAGCGATGTTGTCCTCAATTGTTCTGTACGGCAGAAGCAAGTCTTTCTGCATCATATAGCTGATTTTTCCTGCCTGACCCGTTATATCATTACCGTCGAGAAAAACCCTTCCGCAGTCGGGCATCATCAGCCCTGCTGTTATGTTGAAAAGCGTTGTTTTACCGCCGCCGCTTACTCCGAGCAGACTGACAATCTCTCCATTGCCCACCGTTACGGAAATATCCTCAATAACCGATTTGCCGTCAAAGGACTTGCTGACTCCTTTAATTTCAAGCTTGTTCATAATCAATATGAGGGAAGATAATCGTTTGAAAAGCCTTTTTGCGGGTCAAGAATACCGTCAAGGAGCTGCTTTTCATTGAGCCAATTATAGAAGCCTGCCCAGCGTTCGGGGTCAAATTCACCCCAACGGGCTGTATCTGCGGTATATTCGCCTGCGAGATATTCCTGGCTTGCATACACAAGCTCCGGATTCGATTTGAGTTCGGGTGCAGCTTCCATAAGAATATCAGCAGCCTCCGTCGGATTTTCAATCGCAAATTCATAACCCTTTGAAAGAGCGGAAAGGAAAGCCTTTGCCACTTCGGGATTTTCTTCGAGATAGCTGTTGTTTGAGATTATAACGGGCGTGTAATAATCAAAAACGGGGTCGATATCGGCAAATGCAAAATAATCCGTTTCGAGTTGAGCGACATTGCACGCCACGCCTGCCCAGGCATAGAAAATCCAGATTGCGTCAACCGAGTTGCTTCTGAGTGCCGAAACCTCATCCGTAACGGTTGAGGGAATCAGCTCAACCTTTGAGAAATCTCCGCCGACAGCCTCCATAACCTGCTTTATCGTTGCTTTCTCAACGGGTGAATCCCAGGTCGCATATTTATGTCCTTCAAGACCCTTTGGTATATCCATCCCTTCGCCTTTCCTCGAGATAATTCCCGAGGTGTTGTGCTGTATGACAGCGGCAACGGCGGTTATCGGCAAGGCGTTGTCACCGATGAGGGCGGTTGCCATTGAATCCTGAAACGACACTCCGAACTGTGCTTTGCCCGAACCTACGAGCATTTCCGCACCGCCCTCGGGGGGTTGAACAATTTCAACCTCGATACCAGCATCCGCAAAATAACCCTTTGCCGATGCAACGTAAAGACCCGTGTGGTTTGTGTTGGGAGTCCAGTCAAGAACGAATGTTATTTTTTCTTTTTTATCGTCCTTGCCCGTGTTGCTGCAGGCAGTCAGGCAGAAAATAATTGCCGCTGCAAGCGTGATGGCAAGGCATCTCTTGAATGTTTTCATTTTAATTCACTCCGTTCATTTAAATTTCTGTAAGGCATACATTTTTTCTCAGCGAGATTCACAAGCGCCATCAGCAGAAGTGAGATGGCGGAAATAAGAAAGATAACGGCAAACATCTTGTCAAAGGCAAACGCCTTTTTAACGCGTGTCATATAAACACCGAGTCCGCCGAAGCCGCCGAGCCATTCGCTGATAACCGCCCCGACAACCGAATATGCAACCGCTATGCGCAAAGCCGAAAAGAACTGCGGCAGGGCGGAGGGACACTTGATATAGCGGAATACCTGCCTTCCCGATGCGCCCATTGAGCGCAGAAGAGCGATTGCATCCCTGTCGGCACTTCTGAAGCCGTCGAGAAGTCCGACAGCAACGGGAAAGAAGGTTGACAGGATGATAAGAATGATTTTCGGAGCCATTTCGTAGCCGAACCAGAGCACGAGCAACGGCGCAATTGCAACCGTAGGTACGGTCTGACTCAAAACCATAATCGGATAAAATGCACGGTAAAAAACCTCAAATCTGTCCATCAGCACGGCAATTGAAAATCCCGTCAAAACACCGAGAAACAGTCCGACAAATGCTTCCTTGAGAGTAATTGCCGCATTTTCAAAAAGCAACTCCCTATCACCGATAAAGGCTTTTACAACATCAACTGGAGAGGGAAGCATATATTTCGGCACAAGCTCAATTGTGCAAATCAGTTGCCATACCGAAAGCAGCAGAATCACCGCAACAGCGGCGGGGAGCTTGTTATTTGTGATGCTTCGTAACTTTTTCATCAATTGTCAAAACTTCTCCTTCAGGTTCGTAAACAACCTTGATGTAGGCTGAAACTCTCGTTGCGCCAGCACGGATTGCAATATGCTGGCATTCTTTGGCGATGTCCATAAGTTCGTCGTAATTCTCGCCCTCAATTGCAGTTTCAAACGGACCGACATAATAATTAAGTCCCGTGCTTCTGATGTAGTCAATAACCTCGTCAACAATGCGGATAACCTCATTTGTGTTTTCGGCAGCGGGCAAGGTCTGAATGGCAATGCTTGCTTTCATTTTTTTGATCCTCCAAAATAAAAATTCCCTCGCCGGTAATTCGGCAAGGGAAATAAAATACAAGTAAATTATGCATCTGCAGCTGCATAAATACATTGCGACCGTATTTTCCCTACGCCGGCATGATCCGGATCAGGTTTAATGGGTCGCAGAAAACATCTGCCTCTCAGCCCGTCAATTCGGACTCCCCTTTGTCGAACACAGTATAATTCCGTTTTTCGGATTTGTCAAGAGGTGATTTTTGAAAAATCAAATCATATCTGTTTCAAAAAATGCTTCGTCTTTATATTTAAAAGTTTTAACCTCAAATGCACCGAAATTAATTTCAAAAATATTTTTTTCAATGCTGAAATTTGACGCTGACGGCTTATCCGACGAGTTGAAAAGGCGGATTGTTATGCCATCATCATCCTTGCGAAATCTTGTGAGGATAACCTCGGGATTGCTGACTTCAACCGCTGTATCTTTCTTTTCTTTTGTTCCCGACGGGAAGAAAGAAAGCGCAATGCACGGCTGATTGTAAATATCCGCCTGCATATCAAGGTTTGCGGTGTCTGCCGTGAGTCTGTATTCGAATTCGCGCTCGCCGATGTCGATTCTGTCGTGGCATCTGTCATCGTCTGCAAGCGGTCTGTCGCCTATGGGATGAGCGGAATAAACGGGTGTTCTCAGCAGAGAAATGCTGAGCTTTCCGCCGTCAACGCTGCCGCCGTAAGTACCTTTGTTGAGCACGGCAAGAGAGTGATTACCGTCAAAAAGACCGCACCATTTCTGATAAACGGCTTCTTCACTTCCCGTTCGGAGTCTTTCTTTTCCGAACGCGGTCTGACCCCAAAATTCGGGATTTTCGAGCGTGGAGTCGAACGAGAGCTTATAGAATCTGCTGCTGTCGTTTGAGAGCATTTTAATTTTGATATCGATGTAATCGCCGTTTTTTGGAATTGAGTATGTGACAACTGCAAAAGAATCGGAATATCCGAATGTTGCCTGAATTTTAAGTCGTACAGCACCGTTTTCGATAACCCTGACATTTGCGTGCTCTGCATCGGGATAGCCGTTGAATTCGTTGGCTTTTTTGCTGCTGAGAAGTGCGAATTCGCCGGCCTTTTCATTGAAGCCGTCAACCGTCATTCCCCACGGGTCTTCATTATCCTTGAATGCCGTGATTTTTGCGCTTCCGGCATTTAACATTTCAATGCCGTTTACGCAATATTTATCGATAAGACCTGTTTTTTTGCTGATAAGAACCTGCATTTTTGGGCTTTCAAACACAAAATGCTCATCGGTTTCATCGCATTTTTCGATTTTACGCTTCGGCATATTTTCAACGTGAAGTCTGCAGTCAAAACGGTTTATGCTCATCGGCTTAAGTTCTGCTCTGAAGCAGACACGTTTTCTCCAGTCAAGGCTGAAGGTGCAGGCTTCCTTTTCGTTCTGAGAGGGGAGAAGATTGCCTTTTTCGTCACAGACGGAAACGATCGTTACTTCATTTTCGTTCCAATTCTGGTCCTGAAGCTGGAATTCAACCTCGATGTCCTGTGTGATTTTATAGGGATGCGGATTGAAAACAAGAACAGGGATTTCACCCTCTTTTGCTTTCTTCTGACCCTCGCAAAGCTTAAAGAACGCCTTGGTTTTATATTTCTCCGCAACCTCGTTTCCGTAGGCGAAAAGACGAAGACTGTCATCCTCCGCCGCCTTTATGGATGAGCCGGGAAGAATGTCGTGGAATTCGCAGAAAAGTAAGGCTTTTTCAGCTTTTTCAAGCTCATTCTTATCGTAGGCAACTTCGCTGAGTGCAAGCATTTTTTCGCATACGGCAAGGTCGTTTTCAAGCTTTCTGTGAGCCTGCTTGATGCGTGCCATCGAGGTGTAGCAGCCGACCATTGTGTAGTTGAGCGACTCATCAAAGACCGCGAGATTCGATTTATCAATGCGGTCAAAATAATTTTCACACCACGAATGTCTGAGCCCGTTTTCGGGGTGAGCTTTCATATAATCTGAAATGGCGAGAAGGTCCTCTCTCGACGGACCGCCGCCGTGATTGCCGATGCCCCAGAACATCATATTAATGCCGTCACCGTATTCTCTTTCGAGAATGCGTTCGATTTTGCTCATTATTTTGCCTTTGCCTGAATTGTAGCCGCAGTTCATTTTATGGGCAAGAATCTCGCTTCCGTCGAAGCCTTTCCAGATGAAATCGTGCTCCGCATCAACCCACGACGGACGCATAAAAACATAGGATTCATAGCCGCATTTTTTCAGAATCTGAACAAGACCTCTTGTATGGCCGAAGGGGTCAAAGTTAATTGCCGTCAGCGGTCTTACACCGAATTTTTCTTTAAAATATTTAATGCCCGTTTCAATTTGACGGATAAAGCTTTCGCCGCAGGGCATAACGCAGTCCGGCTGAAGATACCAGCCGCCCATAATGCGCCACTTGCCTTCTTTTACAAGCTTCTGAATTCTTTCAAAAAGCTCGGGTTCGTTTTCTTCAACCCATTCGTAAAGAAGCGATTCATTATGGTTGAAAATAAATCCGTCGAATTCTTCGCAGAAATCTGCAGCAACACGGAATGTTGATATTGCTTCTGCAATGCCCTCGGGTCTTTGCCAGAGCCACACGGGGTCAAGATGAGCGTTGCATATCATATGTAATTCTTTCATTTTATCACCTTTTAAAATTATCAATCTTTCTGATACGCACCCCTTGCGTAGAGAATCCATTTTGAGCGGTCAAGGGGATTGACACCTCTTCGGGGATTCACGTGTTCAAGTCCGTCGCGGCATTCTCTGTAGCCGTAAAAAGACTGATTGAGGACTGCCTTTCCCGATGAAAGCACGGCGATTCTTGTCGGCAAATCCATTGAGGTTGCAACGGGAACGATCGCTTCAAGCGTCACATTCTGACCGAGCATCAGGGGAGAATCGTATTCACCGCCGACCTTGACTATCTCGGAAAGAAGCTTTCCCGAAAGCTCGGCGGGTGCGGTAATTCTTATTTTAAGAAGCGGCTCGAGAATCGTTGAGCCGAGTTCGCTGAGTCCGTTCATAAACGCCATCGGAGTGCATACAAAAAAGTCAAGCGGATGGGTGTGAATTGTATGATGCTCGCCGCCGATGAGTGTGCACTTGAAATCCGTGACCTCCCAGCCGTAAAGACCCTGCTCGAGGCACGAATTGAATGATGTGCGGATATGTGACTGATATCTGTAAAAACATTGGTTTGAGGGCAGCCTGCCGTGATACGAAACGCCGTAGCCTCTCGGCATAGGCTCAAACATAAATTCAACTACCGCCCAGCACGGCTTCGGCATTGTATAGCTTGCCCGTGCAAATCCTTTGGATGACGGAGTTTCTTTATATATAACCGTCGGGGGAGAGAATGATGCCGAAAGATTATACCGTTCTTTTAAAAGTGTATCGATAACCTCAAGCTGAATTTTACCTGTCGTGCTGATTGTTATTTCTTTCTGTCCGTTTTCCCATTTTGCGTCTATGTAAGGCTCTTCGTCGGAAAGCTCGCCGAGTGCCGCTGCAAGAGAAGGGAGCTTAAGCATATCGCCGTCTGACGGAGTTACTCTGACCCTCAGAAACGGATTTACGAGCTTTGCGGATTCGCTGACCGCAAGCGATCCGATGAAATGACCCGTCTTTGCGCTCGGCAGACCGCAGACTGCGGCGATGTCACCGCCCTTTACTGTTCCCGAGTCAATATATTTTGCGCCCGAAAACTTTTTGATTTGTGATACTTTTTCTTTTACAGACGGCTTTTTTTCAATTTCAACAGCTGAATTTTCACCGTCATCTTCAAATGTTATATCTTCGGGTGAAAGAATTTCAACCTCATCACGGTTTGAAATCTCACCGCCGAAAAGTCTTATGTGCGAAACCTTTCCGAGTGCTTTGTCGTGCTCTATCTTAAAAATTATTCCGCATAATTCATCGGTTGCTCTTCTGTCGGATGACGGCATAAATTCCGCAAGAGCATCTGCAAAATCTTCAATGCCGAGCGAGAATTTTGCGCTTCCGCAAAGCACGGGAGTCAGCTCGCAAGCCGAGATTTTTTCTTTTACAAGCTCTTTCGCACGCTCTTCGGAAAGTACTTCCTCTTCAAGGAAAGCATCTGCCGCCTCGTCGCAGATATCTGCAAGAGCTTCCGTTGCCGCCGAAGCAAATTCTTTTTTCGATATTTTTCTGACCGCAGGATTTTCAAAACCTTCGTTTTCAACATCCGAAAGTCTTAGATATGTCTGTGATGAAACCTGCTTAAGTTCATTCGTAACAGAGTTTATATCCGAACCCGACCTGTCGATTTTATTGATAAAAATAATCCTCGGAAGCTTTGCTGCATCAAGCGATTTGAGGATATTTTCTGTATGCGCACGCACTCCTTCAACAGCGGAAACAACCACCACTGCATAGTCGAGTGCTGTCAGCGCACGCTCAACCTCGCCCGCAAAGTCAACGTGACCGGGAGTGTCGATAATGTTGATTGTTATGCCCTTCCATTCGGCGCTTGCGGCTGCCGTACGAACGGAAATACCGCGTTGCTTTTCAATTGAAAGGCTGTCCGTTGCCGCAGTGCCCGCATCAACGCTTCCCGCAGAGCGGATTGCACCCGTGAGAAAAAGAAGCTGTTCGGTGAGCGTCGTTTTTCCCGAGTCAACATGAGCCAGTATTCCGATGTTGTGAATTTTCTGCGGCATTTTGTATCCTCTCTTTTGTATCTTGACTAATGAAAAGTATATAATAAAAAAATCAAATTTTCAACATATAGATGATGACAAACAGCAAATTTTGTTATATAATAAATTTATATGTGCGTTCGGCACTTCAAAACATCAAAGGAGAATCATTATGAGTGAGAAAATTATAAAAGTCGGTGTTGTCGGTCTCGGAAGAGGTACAGCGGTTGCAAGATGCCTTGCAGGAGTGAAAAACGCAAAGCTCGTTTCGGTTTGTGACCACAATCCTGCTATTCTTAAATCCGGTTATGAAGAGCTTGCGGAAGCGGTCAATGACCCCAATCTTATTCAGTTCAGCGACTATGATGAATTTCTCAAGTCGGATATTGATGCTGTTATCGTTGCGACAGAGGCTGTCTACCACGTTCCCATCGTTATCAAGGCTTTTGACGCAGGAAAACACGTTCTTTGCGAGATTCCTTCGGTAAATTCCGTCGAAGAAGCAAGAGAACTCAAGGCTGCTTGCGAAGCACACCCCGAGCTTACCTATATGGCAGCTGAAAACTGCTGCTTCTGGGCATTTATCGAAACCTGGAAGAAGATGCACGAGGACGGACTTTTCGGTGAAATCGCATATGCGGAAGCAGAATATCTCCACGCACTCAATCCCGATGAATTTTCACCCACATACTATCCCGAGGGTCACTGGAGAACATATCAGCCCGCTATCAGATATCTGACTCACGAGCTTGGTCCTCTTCTTTATGTTATGAATGACCGTGTTGTCAGCGTCACCTGTATGGAGGCCGATGTTCATTACGACCCCTATACCCCTGAACGCAAGGAAACGGGCGTTGCTCTTTTCAAAACCGCTAAGGGTGCCGTTATCAGACTTCTTGTCAGCTTTGGTGCTTACACAAGCTACGACCATAACTACCGTATCTGCGGCACAAGAGGTACAATCGAAACCGACAGAACAAAGGTTGTTGATAACGCTCATTCTCTTGCAAGCCTTTACAGTGTACCGGGCACATTCGGTGCAAACTCAAAGATTGATATTCCCGTTACAACCTGCTATGAAGGTGAGGATTCAAGCGGTCACGGCGGTGCGGACGGTAAAATGGTCAAGGCGTTCATTAATTGCCTTATTGAAGGCAAAAAGCCCGAACTCGATGTTGATTTTGCAATAAATATGTCACTTCCCGGTATTCTTGCCCACGATTCAGCCGTTCAGGGCGGCGTACCCATCGAAATTCCTCAAATATAAAGGAGAGATAATAAATGTCATCCTTGTTATTACTGTTCAAAAATATTTTCCACGGCGTGGTTGCCGCTGTTATGCTTATTCCGATTATGCTGACGATGGGCGATGCAGGTGACCCGAATACTCCTGTTGAATCCTATCCCGAATCAACCAATCCCTATATCACCGAATATCTTGACCCCGATATTTCCGCTCACCGTTCAGGCGGCGGTGTTGCTCCGCAAAATACACTTATGGCGTTTGAAAACATTGTTGAGCAGGGTGACGCACTCGGTGTAGATACTCTTGAATTCGATGTTCAGATTACCAAAGACGGCGAACTGGTTCTTCTTCACGACCTTACATATGACGGCACATCGAATGCTGTTGAAGCTTTCGGTAAGAAGAACAATTTTGTTTCTTCCCTTACTCTCGAAGAGGTTCAGGTTCTCAATCTCGGAGAGAATTTCAAGGGCAACGGCGATTATCCTTACCGCGGTCTGAGGGGGGACGATATCCCCTATAACCTCAGAGTTGTTACCTGCGACACGGTAATGGATTATGTTGAAGCAAACAGCAACGGCAAAAAGTATAATTATGTTATCGAAATAAAAAGCATCGGCATTAACAGCTATAAGGCGGCGGATAAGCTTTATTCGATAATAACCGAAAGAAATCTTCAGGACAGAGTTATCTGGTCAACCTTTGCGCCCGATACCTCCGCGTATATGAAAGCAAAATATCCCGAAATTTCAAGGACTGCCGATGCAATAGAAGCAATTCAGTTTTATTTTTATTTCAGAATGGACTGGGATTTGCAGGATGTAAGTCCGTCGTATACCGCATTGCAGATTCCTTACGGCGAGAGTGCGCTTGATAATATTATCAATCTCGGCACGAGAGAGATGCTCAACTATGCTCATAAGAACAATATTGCCGTTCAGTACTGGACAATAAACAACGAAGAGGACATTGTTCTTCTCACAAAAAACGGAGCTGATTGCATAATGACGGATTATCCGCAGAGAGCATATGAAACCGTGCAGTCGTGCAAATAAAGGAGAAAAGCAATGAAAAAATGTTTATCTGCATCTCTTATGTGCGCGGATCTGATGAATCTGCGCGGCAGTGTTGATGAACTCAATAATGCAGGCATTGACTATCTGCATCTCGATATTATGGACGGCAGTTTTGTGCCGAATATCACTCTTGGATTCGACCTTGTCAATGCGATAAAAGAAATTACGGATATACCTCTTGACGTTCATATGATGGTGAATAAGCCTTCGGAATTTATCGACAGAATGGAGCTTGATTCAAATGACATTCTGTGCGTTCATTATGAATCCGATATTCATATTCACCGCACGCTTGAACAGATAAAAAACAGAGGCATCAAAGCGGGTCTTGCGCTCAATCCGCAGACTCCGCTTGAAAGTATGCAGTATCTCACCGATTATATCGATATGGCGCTTGTTATGACAGTCAGTCCCGGTTTTGCAGGGCAGAAGCTTTTTGCGGCGGCGGAAAGAAAAACCGCCGAAGCACGCAGACTTCTCAATGAGTGGGGATGCGGAAATGTTCCCATTGAGGTTGACGGCAACATCAGCGTTGAAAACGGCAGAAAGCTCAGCAAGTGCGGTGCGGATATTTTTGTTCTCGGAACAAGCAGTCTGTTTTTAAAAGATAAGAGCATAAGCCTTGCGGCAGAGGATTTCAGGAAGGCGGTTGAAGCCGATGTATTCTGAAATCAGAGCCGCCGTTGCAGGCAGCATCAATATGGATATGATTCTGAATATGCAGAAAGTTCCCGAGGTCGGTGAAAACCTGACGGGAACCTCTTACGGCTATGCAAACGGGGGGAAGGGCGCTAATCAGGCGACGGCGCTTGCACGCCTAGGTGCAAAAACAAAGATGATAGGCAAGGTTGCTGATGACGAAAACGGCAGACAGCTTCTTGAAAATCTTGTTAAAAACGGCATTGATGTTTCGGGTGTGTCAACCGAAGGCACGCAGACGGGTCTTGCTGTTATTATTCTTGACGGTGACGGCAGAAACAGGATTGTTGTCTACGAAGGTGCAAATGCCGAAATAGATGCAAACGAAGCTGCAGATTGCATAACAAATGAGCTTGACCTTTTGCTTGTTCAGTTTGAAACAGATGAAAAGGTTGTTGCCGAATGCGTTAATAAAGCGGTGAAAAACAATATAGTTACGGTTATTGATTGCGGACCTGCAAAGAATTTTGCTCTTGAAAAAATGCAGGGTGCAACGGTCATAACACCGAACGAAAGCGAAACAAAAGCTTTGACGGGCATTTATCCCGAAAGCGAAGCAGATATACTTGAAGCATCGAAAATTCTGCTTGAAAGAAGCAAGGCGAAATATGCCGTGCTCAAACTCGGCGAAAGAGGATGCTCCGTCTGGGATGATAAAACGCTTCGCCTTATGCCGGCTTATCCGAGCAGGGTAGTTGACACAACTGCGGCGGGCGACTGCTTCACGGCGGCAATGGCGCTTGAATTTATCCGCAGCGGTGATATTTACGCTGCCTGTGATATGGGTAATAAGGCAGGCAGCATAGCGGTCAGCAGAATGGGTGCGGATGCATCTGTGCCTACTGTTGAAGAACTTAATAATTTTTAAAAGTAACACCCTCAAGATTTTCTTGAGGGTGTTGTTTTGTGTTATTCTTCAATTACAACCATCTGATGAATATTGATTTCGGGAACGGTGAATTTAATTCTGCCGTCTGAAAAATCAAAATCAAGAGCTTCACCCGACGAGGCAAGATAAACCTTTGACGGCTTTGAATCGGCTTTTACCGTACATTCAATATTATAAAGAGGAACGGTATCTTCGATAACCTCCGTGTTTGTGCCTCTGACTGTTGTGTGTGCAAAAAGAAGATGGAGAATGTTTCGCTTTTCTCTTTCCTGTCTTGTGTATGTAACAACCGCTCTGTCGGGAATGTCGGCAGTAACCGTTACCTCATCGCCCATAAGCGTTTTTGCAACATATGTGAATATCTCCTTGAAGCAGAGATGACCGTGGGTTGCATATGCGGTGAAGATATCCCATCCGATATATGCAATATTATCTTTGATTGCAACTGCAGGGAAGCTTTCGTCGGGGTTGTTGGGCGCGTGCATATGAGAGCAGAAATGCTCAAGAGTTCTGTTGAAATAGGGGTTCTGCATATATGCCGCAACGTTGCAGTCTGTTGCTTCGAATTTATAGGAGTTGCAACGCATAACATATTCCGTCGCACCGTTTACGGTGTTAAAACACGGGATAAAATACGTCGGAGTGTATTCGTTTTTGCCCTTATATTCCGCACCGATGTCAAGGAAGAATTTTTCGCCTTTTACAAGAGCTTCGCCGCTTGCGATAACCTTGCCGCCGTTTTCGGCAAACACCTTGACTTTATTGATTGTTTCGTCGGAAAGACCTCCGATATCGGGGAGAATAAGCATCTTGTATTCCGAGAAATCCATTGTGCAGTCAATGAAATTATAGAGATAATTATTTTCAAGAAGCATTCTGTTTGCGCCGAAATCCGCCTTGTGATCGCGGTTGCCCGTAACGGATTCCGCACTCAGCAC
>JAZSLR010000089.1:0-16486 GCA_045535475.1 Acutalibacteraceae bacterium
CCGTAGATTTTTCCGTGACCGTAGCTGTGAAGCACAAGGTCGTGGATGCCGACAACACCTTCGTAGGACATAACAAGCATTTCAAGCTCTGCAACAATCTCTTTATCGGGCGGTTCTCCGAGCAGGGGATCCATTGTATCTTTTATGATTCCGATGCCTGCATAAACAATAACAAGAGCAACGATTATACCCATAACCGCATCTATCGGCAAATCGGTGAATTTTGAAGCAATAAGAGCTATGAGTGAGCAGGTTGTTGCGGCAATGTCGCCTATGCTGTCGGCAACAACGGCGTTTACTGCAACCGAATTCATCATTTTTCCGACCTTGCGGTTAAAGAGTGCAAGCCATATTTTTGCAAAAATCGAAAGAACCAGGACAATGACTGCGGGCACGCTGAAAATAACTGCTTCGGGATTTGTGAATTTGTCAATTGAGGTTTTGATAAGCTCAACACCCATTATAAGAATAAAAAATGCGAGTGTGAGAGCAGAAATGTATTCAACTCTGCCGTGACCGAAGGGATGCTCGTCATCGGCGGGCTTGCCTGAAATTTTGAATCCTATGAGATTTATGATTGACGAAATCGCATCAAAAATATTATTGGCACCGTCTGCAACAATTGAAACGCTTTTTGTAATCGCTCCGAATATCATTTTGAAAACGGAAAGGATTATGTTGAGCACAATTCCGACCACTCCGCTGACAATGCCGAGTCGGGTTCTGTCCTTTTCGCTAAGAATAAATCCGACGGAGTCTTTTGCTTTGCAAGCTGATTTATAATCTTTGATAAATAGTCCTAAAATAAAATCGGTCAAAAGAATCACTCCTTGGTAATATGAACGTCAAGCTGACCGTAGGGGATTGAAATGCTGTTTTCGTCAAATGAAAGCTTTACCGCTTCCTGCATATAATAGAAAACATTCCAGTATTCATCGGCGGGGCACCAGATAAGGCAGGCGATGTTTACTGAGCTTGCGGCGTGCTCTTTTACGGCGATGATGGGTGTCGGATCGGTGAGAATGACATTGTTTTTCTTAACAACATCAAGGATAACCTGCTTTGCCTTTGCAATATCCGCATCATATGAAATGGAGAAAACAAGGTCGAGGCGGCGTCTGTTTTCTGCGTTGTAGTTTATGATGTTGTTTGATGTTATGTATGAATTGGGAACGATTACTCTTTTGTTATCAATGGTGATAAGAACGGTGTACATCATTTTGATTTCACGCACCTTGCCGCTGACCGTGCCCACGTCAATATAGTCACCGCTTTTGAACGGATGGTTTGCAAGAATCTGAATTCCGCTGGCAAGCTGGCTGATGCTTGCCTGCAGACCGATACCTGCGGTAACACCTGCTGCACCGAGAGCAGTTACAAATGAACTTACATCGACATTAAGTGTTGAGAGCGCGGAAAGAATGAAAATGAATTTGAGGATAAGCGAAACGATTGTCTTTATAAATGAATGAACCGAAGGGTCAACACCTTTTGCCTGAAGTCCTTTGACAACAAGCTTTCCTATGAGATTCGAGATGATAAAGCCGACGATTACTATAAGCAAAGCGGCTAAGATCAGAGGGGCTTTTGAAATTATCAGGGCAATAATGCCGTCAAAATCTTTGTCCTGAATTAACTGTGCCAGATCGAGCGGATAATGTTTCATTGTTTTTTATTCTCCTTATATTAGATAATGTAACATAACCTTATTCTACTATTTTTGTAATGTTTTCGCAATAGCAAATGTTAATTTATCTTAAATGGTGTTGACAAAACGGGAGTTTTAAACTATAATTATTTCGGTGATTTGGGCAATAACGCATTTTGTGTTTGTCCGGAAAGCCGAAAAAGTTGCCGGTGTGGCGAAATCGGCAGACGCAAGGGACTTAAAATCCCTCGGTGGCAACACCGTACCGGTTCAAGTCCGGTCACCGGCACCAGAATGCCTTTGCTTGCGCGTACAGAGGCATTAATTAATGAATAATGAATAATTTTCAGATATTTTAAGATATAGTTACATATTTTTATCAAGAGCATTCAACAATTGTAACCGTGGCTGTATTTTGAATTTGAAGATTATTATTCATTGTTCATTTTTTATTTTGAATAAAACCGTTGTTTTTCGGCAGTTCTTAACGAACTGCCGTTTTTTATTTGCAAAAAACTCTTGACAAATGAGGTTTATAATTGTAAACTTAAGATGAGGTTTATAATTGCAAACCTCAATTCTATTATGAAACGGGGGTGATGCTTTAATTAACAGCAAACCATATGTGTTACTGTTAATTAAAGCATATTTATGAGCGATTTGGCTTTATGGGACAGCGAATACAAGTTTATGTGCGTTGTCTGGGAGAGTGCGCCCGTCAATTCGGGCGAATTGGTTGAGCTTTGCAAGGAAAAGCTCGGCTGGAAAAAATCAACAACCTATAATGCAATCCGTAAGATGAGCGAAAAGGAGCTTATCAAAAACGAGAATGCGGTTGTATCGGTTCTTGTGCCGAAGGAAATGGTGCAGGCAAACGAAAGCGAAAACTTTGTTGAACGTACTTTTGACGGTTCGCTTCCGTCGTTCCTTGCATCTTTTCTCGGGGGGAAAACAATCTCTGCAAACGAGGCACAAAGGCTGACGGAGCTTATCAATTCACATAAGGAGGGATAGTGATGCTTGATTGGTTGGAACATCTTTTTATTACATTCTTTAATATGACCCTGACGGGAAGCTACATAATTTTCGGTATAATTCTCATAAGACTGTTACTGCAGAAAGCTCCGAGAATCTTTTCTTATGCTCTCTGGAGCATAGCAGGGCTCAGGCTGATTTGTCCGTTTTCCTTTTCATCTGTTCTGAGTGTTTTTAACTTGTTTTCGGTGCCGGTTCAGAGTACTTCATCGGGAAGTGCAACGGTCAATAAATATGTTCCGAATGATATCGGGATGATGAAGATACCTGAAATATCAACGGGTATTGAAGCGGCGGATACGGTTATCAACCCGTTTTTGCCCGTTCCTGAAATCAGCGACAGCGTGAATCCGATGCAGGTTGTCACGGCTATTGCTTCGGCACTGTGGGTTACAGGAATAATCATAATGGCGATTTATGGCGTGGTTTCGCTTGTGAAAGTGAAAAACAAAGTTGAATTTGCAACAAAGCTTGAGGGCAATGTTTTTGAATGTGAAAAAATCCGTTCGCCCTTTGTTTTCGGTGTTTTTAAGCCGAAAATTTATGTTCCGCGCGGTATGGACGAAAAACAGCGTGAATATGTTGTTCTTCACGAAAAGAATCATATCCGCCGTTTTGACCATATGACAAAGCTTGTTTCCTTTGCGGTGCTGATGCTTCATTGGTATAATCCGCTTGTGTGGGTCGGCTTTAATCTTATGGTGCGCGATATGGAGATGAGCTGTGATGAAAAGGTTCTCCGTGAACTTGGTGAGGAGGAAAAGAAAAGCTACGGACTGACTCTTGTTGCAATCGGTTCAAACCGACGTTTTGCCGCCGCAGCACCGCTTTCGTTCGGTGAAAATGTTGTAGAAAAAAGAATAGTCAATGTTCTGAATTTTAAAAAGCCGAAGGTTGTTGCGGTTGTTCTTTGCGCTATTATCTGTGTAGCGGTTGGAGCCGTATGTCTGACAAACTCTGTTAATAAATCATATAATAAGGATTTTTTGGCTAAAAAGGTTGAAACTTTTCTTGAAGAAGATTGGCAGAAGCAGGTTGAGGGAAACGACCATTATAAATATGAGATGTGTGTTGCGGGCGCAGAGGTTGTTGAAATAAGCGACGACAATAAAACCGCTTACGGATGGCAAAGACTTTATTATTACAACACACCTTATTCCGAACTTCTCAAGTATGAGCAGATATTTTCTGAATCAAGCTCTATGCCTGCGGTTGGTTTCAAAGCAGAGCTTGACGAAGACGGGAATGTTGTTTCCGTAACGAATTATGAAGATGACAAGGATATTCCCGAGTCTGTCCGTCAGAAGGGTCGGTTTGACAATGAGATTTTTGAGCGTGTAACTGAAAAAGCAGAGAAAAAATATAAAGATTTTTATAACCTTATAAAAACCTATGAGGTTGAATATACGTATGCAAGTCAGGATAATGCGGTTAATATAACGGGATGCGAGCTTGTGACCGACCATTTTGGCAAACCGTATCTTGTTATCAAAGCAAAGAATGATAACAAAGACAGTGCATATTATATTGACAGCCATTTTGAATTGATTGACGGAGTGAGCGGAGTAAACTATGAGCCTAAGTATCCTTCGCCCATCGGAGAAACTGTTCTTCCCTCGGGAATGAGTGTCGGTAAAGAGGTGCTTTATTTTGCAGACCTTTCGATTTATATTGACGGATTTGAAAAAGAATCCTATGTAATGCGGATTTTTATCTCGGATAATAACGGGGACTATAAAGAGCTTATGCTCGCAGTTAAGGTTGGAAATACTTCATCGAAAAAGCCACAGCTCACTTATGACGAGCTTGCTCTCGGTAATGTGACACCGATCACAGAAAAAATAAAAAATGCGGTTTCGGGTACAATTTATCCCGGCTCGAATTATCATAACGCAATTACTCTTTCAGCCGAAGAACTCGATGAAATTGTTAAATGCTATAACAAAACAAAATTTACAAAAACAAACGATATTGATATTAATTACAGTAACTCAATCTATGTTGTAATTGATCTTTCAAATGGCGAAAAAAGGCCGTTTACGATAGTTTCCGGCGGAATTATTGAGGATTTGGCAGGCAATTGCTACGAAACAAACAACATGGAGCTTTTAAAGCTTTTGTGGGACGTAAAAACAGACCGTAATGTTGCTATGCAGCCCGATAATCCAACCTCTGTTGGCGGAAGCATCGGCTATACGGAAATTACAACCGCTCCGCAGATGATAAGACCCAATATTATAACTACCGTTCCGAACAGCGGTATTTCACAGCCCGACAACCGTAAAGTTTTTATCGTCTATGATATTAAATCCGATATCCCCGAAGAACTTGGTCTTAAGCTGATGGGAATGGACGCAACAGGCAGAGATTTTCTTGAAATCAGCTTCTATAACAGCTCTGACAGATATCTTTACATTGTGCCAAATCAGTCAATGAAGAAAGAGGTCAACGGAAAATTTGAGCGTATGACGATAAAAACAGAGTACAATCCGCAGACAAGTCTTGTGGCGGTTGCACCCGAAACATTTATTACCGTTCAATTCCCGTTCGGATATTACTTCAATGTCAACGAAAGCGTTGACGGAAGATACAGCTTTGTGACCTTTGTTGATTACGGAACGGAGGAAGGTGCAGACGAAAGCGGCGGCGTCAGAATTGCTTTTGAGTTCAGCATTGATGAAAGAGTATTCAGGAAGGTGACACCCGATACAAAAATAGAGGGCGAGCCGATTATGATTTCCGTAATATCTCAGAACGCACAGTCGTTCGTTTTCAATATGTATACGGACGAAGAAATGAAAGAAATCGTAAGGCTTTATAACAGCCTTGAAGCAGAAGAGCTTCCGAGGGGCGATATGGCAAAAAATCAGCTTTTGGTTACGGTTGCCGATGATAAAGGAAATTTATATTGCTTTGACATCGAACCCGACGGTGGCATAAATTGGAATTATTATGCCGAAAACGGTGCAGAGCTTTATAAAGCAATTCAATATCCTGCAATAAAAGGATCGCAATAAGCAAAAAACAACGGTCACAGACAATCCGTCTGTGACCGTTAATCCTTTATTTCTGAATATAATCTCCCTGAATCTGAGCCTTTGCAAGCTGTTCAACTTCATCAGAGTTTTTAGCGTTTTCAACCGCATTTCTCATTGCCTCACGTCTTGCAAAAAGCTCCTGATACATCTGGTCTCTCTTTTTGCCGTTGAGGTCATAGAAGAACATAGGAACAACGCCGAGTGCACCCGTTATTATGGGAATTCCCGTACCCATTGCAAAAATCCACCACTTGGTTGAATCTGCCTGTGTACCGATGGTAAGACCCTGAACATAGCCGATTCTGTCCATAATCAGATTCTGGATTGAGCCCATACAGATACCTTGAAGCTTCTTGACGAGATCTTTTGCAACGCCCGTCATCGCTTCCGCACGGTATCCGTTTTTCCATTCGCAGTAGTCCATAGCCTCGTTATACATTTCGCTGGGGATAACGTTTCTCAGGCCGTAGCCGCACATTTCAAACATTTCTTCAACAGCAAGCAGCGGAAGCATTACCCATTTGTTTTTGTATAAACCGTTCTGCATACCGCCGATTGAACCGACTGCAAAAACTACAAGCCAGCAGGCATCAACCCACAAATCCTGCATAATCCAGAGTGCTTTCGTTGAAAACTTTTTGCGCATAGGTGCAACAAAAGCGTAGCTGATTGAAGAAATCGGGGATGCGGGAATGCCGACGATTGTCTGGAAGGTTGCAGAGCCGAGAACGTCAATGAAATAGTTTGTTCTGCTCTTGCTGACGGCGAAACCTTCAAGGAATTCCGAAAGTGCAATCAAAAGAATGGGTTTGTTGCTTATAATCGCCTTGAGTCCCTGAAGAATACTGGGTTTTTCGATAGTCTGCGAAACACGCTCTTGCGATACGCAGAAGAAATAGAAGGACATTGCACACGAAATCAGCGCCGTTCCGATTCCGAAGCCAACGAAAAGCTTTGTACGGTTCCACTTAAGGACGTTGTTGTTGACAAGGTCAAGAAGAAGTCCGAACGCAAGCTCGGGTATTTTTTCACCGACAAGACCCGAAAGAAGCCTTGCCATAGTTATCAGTCCCGTTCGTTCAATTGGGTCAGGGGTTATGGTTGCCATAAATCCCGTGCCTGCAATTGCCGTGAATGTTCCGCCCGTTTCTGCGATTATGGAAAATATACAGTAAAATATCAGCTTTGGTATGTAGTCCGCAGATGTATCCGGAAACAAAATCGGCAAAAACCAATACCACAGACCGAGAATCGCAAGGGGAATCTGGCAGAGAATCATATAGGGCTTGAATTTGCCCCAACGGGTTCTTGTTCTGTCAACGATAACACCGATAAAGGTGTCGTTGATTGTATCCCAAAGTCCTGCAAGTAAAGTATAAACCGCGAGATATTTAAAGTCGAGCTTAACAATATCATAAATAAATCGATCGTTATATTTGCCGATGTTAAAACTGGCTGCAACGTCATTGAGAAGATAACCGATTTTTTCGGCAGAGCCGACGTATCTTCTGTTTCTCAAAAGAGGATTTTTGACGCCTTTTTCATAGTCAATGATTATGCCTTGATTTTGTTCGTCAAAAGCAACGTTTGTTTTTTCTTCCACCAAAGCGCCTCCTTTGTAATTTAATTCGTTAAATTATTTATATAATAATAACATATATTTTTGAAAATTTCAACAACTTTTGTGTAACATTGCAATAAATTTGACAAAGCTTTTGATATGTGTTTTAATTTTTACGGAGGGAATAAAATGAATCTTGTTTTTCCGAAGATTATATGCACAATTGATGATATTTATTTCAGACTTAACAGAAAAAAGTTTGCGGCGGTTTATGATTTACCCGAAGGCTTTACCGTCACTTATCACGCAGGTGCGATGCATACTCCCGCAAACAGTATTTATTCGGTGAAAGCGGCAATTGAAGCGGATGCCCGGGTTGTTGAATTTGATGTCAGCTTCCGCCCCGACGGTACGCCCGTGATAATTCATAACGCAGAACCGAATAATTCTCAGGGCGTTTTTCTTGATAATGCACTCGAGGTTGTTGCGGAGCATCCGACTTGCAAAATCAATCTTGATATCAAATCAACGAAAAATCTCGGTGCGGTTGATGAGCTCGTGAAGCTTTACGGACTGACGGAAAGAGTTTTCTATACAGGTGTTTTTGAGGATTGGGTTGAAACGGTCAAGAACAACTCGGAAATTCCTTATTATCTTAATTATAACATTTCCTCCGAAGAAGCGACGGATGAAAAAATATTGCAGTCTGTTGCCGATAAGGTGAAGGGGTACGGCGCAATCGGAATAAATTCGAATTTTAAATATGCAACAAAAGCTTTTGTCGAAGTTATGCATAAAAACGGATTGCTTGTTTCACTCTGGACGGTTAACGAGCCAAAGGCTATGTCTAAGGTGCTTGAAACCTGCCCGGATAATATAACCACAAAGCGACCGGAACTTTTAAAACAGCTTGCATTTTATCAAAAATAACAAAAACTTTTCGCTCGGCGGTGTAAAAACAGATAGATTGTAGAATCTGTTTTTATACCGCCGAAAAAACTTGACTTTAGAAATGTTTAGGAATATATTTATAATGTTATTTTTATATATAATAGGAGAATGAGTATGAGAAGCGTTCCCGATTATTTCGGCTGTATGGTATTTGACGATAAAGCAATGCGTTCAAGATTACCGAAAGAAACCTACAAGGCGATGAAAAAGACAATTCAGGACGGCAAACGTCTTGATATCGCCGTTGCGAACGTTGTTGCAAACGCTATGAAGGATTGGGCTGTTGAAAACGGCGCAACCCACTATACTCATTGGTTCCAGCCTATGACGGGTATCACCGCCGAGAAGCACGACAGCTTTATTTCCCCCTGCAGTGACGGCAGTATCATTATGGAATTTTCGGGCAAGGAGCTTGTAAAGGGTGAATCCGATGCATCAAGCTTTCCTTCGGGCGGTATCCGCACTACCTTTGAGGCAAGAGGCTACACCGCTTGGGACCCCACTTCCTATGCATTCATAAAAGAAGGCGTTCTCTGCATTCCCACCGTGTTCTGTTCTTACGGCGGACAGGCTCTTGATATGAAAACTCCATTGCTCCGCTCGATGGAAGCCATCGGAAAGCAGGCAAAGAGAATCCTTAAGCTTTTCGGTCAGGATGACAGCAGAAGTGTTAAAACAACAGTCGGTGCAGAGCAGGAATATTTCCTTGTTGATGCAGATTTATATAATAAGAGAAAAGACCTTATTTTCACGGGCAGAACCCTTTTCGGAACAAAGCCGCCTAAAAGCCAGGAGCTCGATGACCACTATTTCGGCTCAATCAAACCCCGCGTTGCGGCATATATGAAAGACCTTGACGAAGAACTCTGGAAGCTCGGAATCCTCGCAAAAACAGAGCATAATGAAGCCGCACCCGCTCAGCACGAGCTTGCACCCGTTTTCTCAACAACCAATATGGCAATCGACCATAACCAGCTTACAATGGAGATTATGCAGAAGGTTGCCAAGAAGCACAATATGATTTGCCTTCTTCACGAGAAGCCTTTTGCAGGTGTTAACGGCAGCGGTAAGCATAATAACTGGTCAATTTCAACGGGCGACGGAATGAACCTTCTCGAACCCGGAGAAACACCGTATGATAATGCTCAGTTTCTTCTTTTCCTTTGTGCCGTTATCAAGGCGGTTGACAATTATCAGGATCTTCTCAGAGCATCCGTTGCCAGCGCAGGCAACGACCACCGTCTCGGTGCGGGCGAAGCACCTCCCGCAATCGTTTCAATGTTCCTTGGCGACGAGCTTAATGCTATCCTTGAATCAATCGAAAATGAAACCGCCTATGAAGCAAATGAAAAGGTGCAGATGAAGGTCGGCGTTCACGTTCTTCCCCGATTCCCCAAGGACACGACCGACAGAAACAGAACCTCTCCCTTTGCGTTTACCGGTAATAAATTCGAATTCAGAATGCTTGGTTCGGCAAGGTCGATATCAAGCGCGAATATTGTCCTCAACACCGCTGTTGCAGAGTCGCTCAAATCTTATGCAGACAGACTTGAAAATGTTGACAACTTCGAGGATGCGCTTCACGCTCTCATTCAGAAAACAATCAAAGACCACAAGAGAATAATCTTCAACGGCAACGGTTATGACGATGAATGGGTCAATGAAGCCGAAAAGAGAGGTCTTTATAATCTCCCGACCACTCCCGATGCAATTCCCTGCCTCATTGCAGAAAAGAACGTAAAACTCTTTGAAGACCACAAGGTTTTCACAAGAGAGGAGCTTGAAGCACGTCACGAAATTTATCTCGAGAGCTACTGCAAGACAATAAATATAGAGGCTCTGACCGTTATCGAAATGGTTAACAGAGATATCCTCCCCGCAATCAGCGCATATGCAGGCAAGCTTTGCAAAACAGCATCGGTCAAGAAGGAGTTTTCTGCCGACACATCATATGAGCAGAGCGTTATTGAAAAGCTTTCACAGCTTTCCGCATCGATATTCGGCAAGGTCAATGCGCTTGAAGTTGAGCTTGCAAATGTCAAGTCGGGTGAAGGAGTTGTTGCGGAAGCGGAAAAGTTCAAATCGATTATCATTCCTGCAATGGAAGGTATCCGTGTCGATGTTGATGAAGCTGAAAAGATTACTTCCGCCGAATTCTGGCCTTACCCCTCATACGGCGACCTGCTTTTTGGGGTTAACTGAATATAACAAAAACCCGTCGGTTCCGTTCGGAATCGGCGGGTTAATCATTTTATTTTGTTGCGTCATTCTGACGTATTTCAACTCGTCTGACCTTGCCACTGAAGGTCTTGGGCAATTCGTCGACGAATTCAACGATTCTGGGGTATTTATAAGGAGCGGTGTTGGTTTTAACGTATGTCTGAAGCTCCTTGACAAGCTCGGGTGAACCTTCAAAACCTGGGCGGAGAACAACCGTCGCCTTAACAACGAAGCCTCTTACCGGGTCGGGTACGCCCGTTACCGCAACCTCAAGCACCGAGGGATGCTCAAGCATAACGCTTTCAATCTCGAAAGGTCCGATTCTGTAGCCCGATGACTTGATAACGTCATCGTTTCTGCCGAAGTAAACGAATCTTCCTTGCTCATCTCTGTATGCAAGGTCGCCCGTGTGGAAGAATCCGCCTCTGTATGCTTCTGCGGTGTCTTCTTCGCTGAAGTTGTAGCTTGCAACAACGCCGCAGGGGTGTGCTTCGGGTGATTCTGACTTGATGCAGATTTCGCCGATTGTACCTCTCTGGCAATGGTTGCCGTCGTCGTCAATAATGTGTACCTTAAGACCGGGTGCGGGGAAGCCGATTGCACCGGGCACGGGCTTTGTCCAGGGATAAAGAGTGCAGATACTGACGGGAGTTTCACTCATACCGAAGCCTTCGTGAATTTCCAGACCCGTTGCCTCTTTCCACTTGTTGAAGATATCCGCATTGAGTGCTTCGCCTGCGGTGCAGCAATGGGTGATTGACGAAAGGTCATATTTGCTAACGTCATTCTGGAGCATAAGACGGTACATTGTCGGCGGTACGCAGAAGGTTGTGACCTTATATTTTTCAAGCTTTGAGAGAATATCCGCACCGTCAAATTTATCGAAGTCGTAAACAAGGTTGGCGCTTTCGCCCATCCACTGACCGTAATATTTACCCCAGAGCGATTTTGCCCAGCCCGAGTCGGAAACGGTGAAATGCATTCCGCCGTCAACAACTCTGTGCCAGAAAACGCCTGTCATAATGTGACCGAGGGGATATTTGAAGTCGTGCGCGATGATTTTGGGATAACCCGTTGTGCCCGAGGAGAAGTTGATAATCATTGTGTCATCAACCGTTGTGGCTGCATCGCCCGTAGGTCTTGTCCAATCCTCGCTTGCTTTTTCGAAGCCTTCTTCAAAGTCAATCCAGCCGGGGGCGGCCTTATACTTTGTTACAAACTTCTTTTCGATTGTTTCGTATTCGTCTTTTCTGTCGTCAAAATACTCTGTGCAGCTGTCGTCACCTGTGATAACTGCATATTTTATCTTTGCTTTGTTGCAGCGGTAAACGTAATCCTTGCCCTTGAGCATATTTGAAGCGGGCACCATAATTGCACCGATTTTGTTGAGTGCAAGGGTGATTACCCAGAAAAGGTAGCTTCTTTTGAGGATGAGAAGAACGGGGTCGCCCTTCTTCATACCCTGCGAAACAAAATAGTTTGCTGCCTTGTCGGAAAGGCGTTTCATATCGCCGAATGTAAGGCGAAGCTCTTCCTGCTCGTTTGAAACATAGAGGAGAGCAAGCTTGTCAGGCTTTTCTGTTGCGAGAACGTCAACCACGTCATAGGCATAGTTGAAATCGTTCTCGTATGTAATTTTAAAGTTTTCCTGGCAGTCCTTGAGAGAAACAAACGAATCCCTTGACCTGCCGATGAATTTTTCGTAAATAGGCATTATTCTGACTCCTGATTATTATTTTAACACAAGTGCAATAAACTGCGCCTGAGTGTCGCCCACGTTCTTGTGTGCGTGGGGAATGGTGGAATCAAAATATGCGCTGTCGCCTTCGTTGAGCTCATAGCAGATGTCGCCGATGTAGAGATGAAGGCTTCCCGAAAGAACATAATCGAATTCCTGACCCTCGTGTTCGTCCATTACGGGAGGATTGCCCGAAGGGTCGATGGTAACAAGGAAAGGCTCAGCCTTCTTGTTTCTGAAAGTATAGGCAAGATGTGAGAATTCATAACCGGGGTTTCTGTTGACAACATAGCCCTTGCCTTTTTTAACAACAGTGCAGGATGTCAGACGGGGGGATTCGCCGCTGATGATGTCAAGAATATCAACGCCGAGGATAAGAGCGATGTTGTTGAGTGTGCTGATGGCAAAGTCATATTCGCCGTGCTCAAACGCATTGTAATTATCCTCTGAAATCTCAAGCTTTTCTGCCATTTCCGCTGCGGAAAGACCGCAGGTATCGCGAAGGGAAGCAACTCGCAGGCCAATTTCTTTTAATTCAAGCATGTGGGTTCTCCTATTCGTAAAAATTAATAGTTGTAGCCGAGTTCAACAGCCTTGATGTTAAGCTCGATAAGGTTAGCCTTCTTTGCGGGAACGAGTTTTTTCATTGTGGTTTCAACGTTTTCGTAGGGCATAACGTCTGCTTTTGCGATAACGTGACCAATCATAATCATATTGGCAAGGCCGGGAAGGTTTTCATCCGATGCAAGCTTTGTTGCGGGGATGTAGTAAACTTCAACGTCATCTCTTTCAACCTTACGTTCGATGAGTGAGCTGTCAACAAAAATCTTTGCGCCGGGAACGGCTGTTGACTCAAACTTATCAAGTGAGGGAAGGTTCATTGCAACAAGAACATTGGGGTTTGAAACGATGGGGGAGCCGATTTTTGTATCGCTGAGAATGATGGAGCAGTTGCAGGTACCGCCTCTCATTTCGGGACCGTAGGAGGGGAGCCAGCTTACTTCTTTATCTTCAAGAAGTCCGTCATATGCAAGGAATTTACCGGAGAAGAGGATACCCTGTCCGCCGAAGCCTGCAAGAAGAATCTCGTGTGTCATAATTATTCGCCCTCCTTTTCAGCTGTCTTATCCTTATAAACACCGAGGGGGTAATAAGGAATCATATTTTCTTCAAGCCATTCGAGAGCCTTATCGGGCTTGAGACCCCAGTTTGTGGGGCAGGTTGAAAGAACTTCAACAAGTGAGAAGCCCTTGCCTTCAAGCTGATTCTGGAAAGCCTTCTTGATAGCTTTCTTTGCGTTTTTGACATTCTTTACATTGTTAACGGCAACTCTTTCGAGATATGTTGCACCGTCAACGTTTGAAAGAAGCTCGCAAACCTTAACGGGAAGACCTACCTGCTCGGGATTTCTGCCGTAGGGTGAAGTCTGTGTAATCTGACCGGGGAGAGTGGTGGGAGCCATCTGGCCGCCTGTCATACCGTAGATTGCGTTGTTAACAAAGATGATTGTGATGTTTTCGCCTCTTGCGGCAGAATGAACGGTTTCAGCAGTACCGATAGCGGCAAGGTCGCCGTCGCCCTGATATGTGAAAACGATGTTTTCGGGGAGTGAACGCTTAACGCCGGTTGCAACTGCGGGAGCTCTGCCGTGAGCAGCTTCAATCATATCGCAGTTAAAATAGTTGTATGCAAAAACGGAGCATCCTACGGGTGCTACGCCTACTGTCTTTCCTTCAATGCCGAGTTCGTCGATAACTTCAGCAACAAGGCGGTGGATAATGCCGTGGGTACAGCCGGGGCAATAGTGAAGGGGTACATCGGCAAGTGCCTTGGGTTTTTCAAAAACTATCATTATTTGTCACCTCCGACGGAATTTGCTTTATTGATTGATTCAAGAACATCCTCTGTTGTGGGAATCATACCGCCTACACGGCTGCAGAGGAGAACGGGCTTCTTGCAACGGATTGCAAGCTCAACATCTTCAATCATCTGACCCATTGAAAGCTCAACGCTGATGAATGCCTTGACCTTATCTGCGGCGGCGTTGAGAACAGCCTTGGGGAAGGGCCAGAGAGTGATGGGTCTTATCATACCGACCTTGATGCCTGCTTCACGAGCCTTGTCGATTGCGTTCTGCGAAACTCTTGCAGCAACGCCGTAAGCAACGATGCAGATTTCGGCATCTTCCATACGGTATTCGTCATACATAACTTCGTTTGCTTCAATCTGAGCATAGCGCTCGTAACGCTCGATGTTATATTTTTCGAGTTCTTCGGGCTGGATGAAAAGAGAGTTGACAACGTTGTGTTCTCTTTCGCAGTTTGTGCCGCAAGCAGCCCATGAAGATTTATCGTATTCCTTAACTTCTCCCATATCGAGTGAAACGGGTTCCATCATCTGACCCATTGTACCGTCCGAAAGAAGCATTGCGGGCATTCTGTATTTTTCTGCAAGGTCGAAGCCCTTGAATGTGAGGTCAACCATTTCCTGAACGGAAGCGGGAGCAAGAACGATGAGATGAAAGTCGCCGTGACCTGCGCTCTTTGTTGCCTGGAAGTAGTCGGACTGTGAGGGCTGGATGCCGCCGAGACCGGGGCCGCCTCTCTGAACGTTGATGATAAGAGCGGGGAGGTCTGAGCCTGCAAGGTATGAGATACCTTCGCTCTTGAGTGCGATTCCGGGGCTTGAGCTTGAGGTCATTGCTCTTTTGCCTGCTGCAGCTGCGCCGTAAATCATATTGATTGCGGCGATTTCGCTTTCAGCCTGAAGGAATGTGCCGCCGATAACGGGCATTCTCTTTGCCATATATGCGGCGATTTCTGTCTGCGGTGTTATGGGGTAGCCGAAGTAGTGGCGGCAGCCTGCCATAATGGCGGCTTCTGCAAGAGCTTCGTTACCCTTCATCAAAACTTTTTCAGCCATTTTTCTTTCTCCTTACTTTTCAACGGTGATTACGCAGTCGGGACACATTGTTGCACAGAATGCGCAACCGATGCAAGCTGACTGGTCTGTGATGCCTGCGGGATGATAACCCTTGGCGTTGATTTCGTCCTTGAGAAGTGCCACAATCTTTTTGGGGCACGCACCTACGCAAAGACCGCAGCCCTTGCAGAGGTCTGTTTTAAAGGTTACTTTAGCCATAAATCTTCCTCCTGTTTTGCCCACGATTGCCTTACATAAAGCTTAATCGGGGTGCAGTTGACAACTTTATCTTTGAGTGTATTATATAAGTCTTCTTTTACCGTGGTCATTCTTATCGGCAGTCCGCTTGTTTTTGAAATTTCATCTGCATACTGAACGGAATTCATAACGGTTTCTTCGTCTGTTTCATCCCCGAGGTTGGAGTTGTTGACTATGCCCGTGAATTTCATCGAGCAAGCCGTCTCAATTTCGTGCATAACCGCAATTGTTGACGCACAGTCGGGGGTGAGCGGACGGTATTTGTTGATAACGAAAAGCATCTCGTAGTCATTTTCTTCGAGAATGGCGGGAGCGTATCTGCCCATTGCAAGAGCACCCCTGTCATCTCCGCCGACGTCAATGACCGCAACCGTCTGCTTGTTATCGATAATCGCATAAGCCTCAGACGGCATTGCGGGAACATCAACGTTTGAGTTTGCATATTCTGAAGAGATGAGGTGAATTCCTCTTTCTTCGAGATGTTTTTCGTTGTCCTTTGAGCGGAAATAGGGGTTGACGATATCGAGGTCGGCAATAACGACTTTTTCATACTCTTCTTTGAGCCAAAGTGCGTAGTTTACCGAAATATTCGTTTTTCCGCTGCCGTAATGACCGGCAAAAAGAGTAATTCGCTTGTTATTCATGATTAAAGAACTGTTACCCAGCCGAACTTATCTTCGCAAGTGCCGCCCTGGATACCGGTAACTGTGTCATAGAGCTTCTGGCTGATTTCGCCGATTTCGCCGCCGTTGATTGTCATAACGTCGTCCTTATAGCGAAGCTTGCCGACGGGTGAGATAACTGCTGCGGTGCCTGTGCCGAAGCATTCTTCAAGAGTGCCGTTCTTCTGTGCTTCGAGAAGCTCTTCAACGGAAATCTTTCTCTCTTCAACGGGAAGTCCCCAGCTCTTGCAAAGTTCGATAACCGAGTTTCTTGTGATACCGGGAAGAATGCTACCGTTGAGCATCGGGGTGACGATTGTGCCGTTAATCTTGAAGAAGATGTTCATTGCACCGACTTCTTCAATATACTTTCTTTCAACACCGTCAAGCCAGAGAACCTGTGAATAACCGTCATCGTGAGCTTTGACCTGAGCTGCAAGGCTTGCAGCGTAG
>JAZSLR010000093.1:0-2134 GCA_045535475.1 Acutalibacteraceae bacterium
TTCGGATGATGCGGGTGCAATTTATTCGGGAAGAAGCTGGGTGTGGTACGGCAATGTTGTAAGATACAACTGTATTTATAATGTCGGTTCGGAAAATCACAGACCCGACGGTATTTATCTTGATGATGCGGTTTCGGGTCAACAGATATACGGCAATCTTCTTATCAATATTCCCAGCAATTCAATTCATGTCGGCGGCGGCAGAGACAATGTCATAACCAATAATATCATAGTGAATCCGGGCAATAACGCCCTGAGATTTGATGACAGAGCAAGAGAGGGTGCTCTTGAAAACGGATGGTTTACTCACGCTCATGTCGGCAGCGGCGATATGTGGGAAGCGCTGTATAATTCACCCTGGCAGAGTGAAACCTGGCAAAATGCATTCCCCGAATACAAGAACTGCACAGACGATATTGCAAAATCAGATTCGCCCGATTATATTCCTAACCCTGCAAGCACCTTCAAAAATAATATTATCATTAATAAAAATATGGGCTACGGCGAAGTTTACAGCTCCGTCTGGACTTTCAGCGATATAAGCGAAAATGGAATTTATAATGTAGGCAAATGCGATGAAATCTTTGTCGATCCCGATAACGGAGATTATAATATCAAAGACATTGATGAAATCAGAAAAGTAGCTCCCGATTTTAAAGAAATCCCTCTTGATATGATAGGTAGGGTAAACTGACAAATTCCAATTTGTCGAGCTCCTTCGGTATTCACCGAGGGAGTTTTCTTATGCAAAATGTTTAAAATAAAATAAAAAATATCGCCGAGCGATATAACAAACTCTCGTTTTCTCCGTTATTCTCGCATTTCCTCACTTTTTGATTTTTAAATGAAACTGAACATAACATAGTTACAAAGCCTGAAACCGTTGATATATAACGTATTCAGGCTTTTATCATTGTTTTTTACATCAATATCGTCCGGCGATATGACAGATTAAAAAGAATCTGCTAACATTAGTTCACATCAGATTTGTGCAATTTACGGATTCCGCAGAAGTGAGGTGCTGGGTCTTAAATGGAAGAATGTCGATTTCATCAACCGCACAATAACGATAAGCGAAACACTTCAGCAGCACACAGGCGGCAATTACACCGACCAGCCCAAAACAGAAAGCAGTTACAGAACTCTGCCGATGAACAACACGGCGTATGAACTTCTCAAAGAACAGAAAAAGCTTCAGGATGAACGAAAACTGCTTATGGGTAATTATTACATATTTAATGATTACGTCTGCACTTGGGGCAACGGTGAGGTAATTGCACCGAATTATCTAACACGCACTTTTCATTCTGTTATTCAAAACAGTACACTTCCGCAGATAAGACTGCACGATTTACGTCACAGCGTTGCGAGTAATCTTATCAATCTCGGATTTTCGGTTGTTCAGGTTCAGGAATGGCTTGGTCACGGAAGCGCATCAACAACACTTAATTTCTACGCTCACGTTGATAAAAGCTCAAAAATCAATATTGCGAATACCCTTGATAAACTTGAAGCAGAACAAGAGGAAAAAGAGGACAAAGTGTCAGAAGAAATTTTTCGAGAAAAAAGCCTTCCGAAAGCAAAAAAAGACCCCGAAAAAGGGGCGAAAAAGCAAAAAATCGGCACAAAAGTTGTACCGATTCGAAAACAAAATTTTATAAAGTGTTAGAAAAATGTTAGAAAAAGCGGGCAAAAGTGTTAGAAAAAATTATAATTCCAAAAGAGAAATCCCGAAACCCTTGTGTATCAACGGTTTCGGGACTTGAATGGCAGGGGCAGAAGGACTTGACTCGCACGCCTGCGGGCGTTTGGTCGCTCGCGGTCACAACAGTCCACTGGACTGTTGCTCTGTACCGCTCGTCCTTCAAGTCCTTCTCTTGGTTTTCAAAAGAAAAACGGCTACCTTTCGGTAACCGTTTCTTTTGGCAGGGGCAGAAGGACTTGAACCCTCGGCACGCGGTTTTGGAGACCGCTGCTCTACCAACTGAGCTATACCCCTATATTATTATGGTGGGCCATCAGGGACTCGAACCCCGGACCAACCGGTTATGAGCCGGTTGCTCTAACCAACTGAGCTAATGGTCCAACTCAATCACGCTTGATTATTATAACATAAAAAGTAAAATTGTCAAGA
>JAZSLR010000042.1:0-26413 GCA_045535475.1 Acutalibacteraceae bacterium
GAGGTTAGCCATTCTGACCGCACCGTTTGAGATAACAGCCATTCTTTCAACTCTGCCCGCATCGCCTGTTGCATCCCAGATTTTCTTTCTGAAGCGGTTGTCAATTTCCTTGACAATCTGATAAATTCTGGGAATAAGACGCTTGAAGAGGTCCTCGCTCCAGCATTCGAGAGCTTCAGCCATAACGGTGTGGTTTGTGTATGCACAGCATTCCTCAACGATTCTGTAAGCATCATCCCAGCCGTAGCCGCATTCGTCAAGCATGATTCTCATAAGCTCGGGGATAGCCATTGTGGGATGAGTGTCGTTGATATGGATTGCATTTTTCTCTGCGAAGTTTTCGAGTGAACCGTAATCTTTCAGGTGTCTCTGAACGATATCCTGAACAGATGCGGAAACAAGGAAATACTGCTGGCGAAGACGAAGGCCCTTGCCTTCGGGATGGTTGTCAGCAGGGTAAAGCACCTTGCTGATAACCTCTGCCATTGCCTTTTCTTCCATAGCTCTCATATAGTCGCCCTGGTTGAACATCGCCATATCAAGTCCGTCAACCTTTGCGGACCAAAGACGGAGCACTGCGGCACCCTTGCCGTCTTTAGCGGCAACCATCATATCATAGGGCACAGCCTTGACTGTTTTGCAATTAACAATCTCAACCTGATGGAAGGGGCCTTCCCAGCTGTCGACAACCTCACCCTCAAACTTAACCTCAACGGTCTTATCCTCTCTGGGAACAAGCCATACTTCGCCGCCGGGGAGCCAGAAATCAGGCATCTCGGTCTGCCATCCGTCAATAATCTTCTGCTTGAAAATACCATATTCGTAAAGAATGGAATAACCCATACCTCTGTAGCCCTGGTTTGCAAGAGCATCAAGATAGCAAGCTGCAAGTCTGCCCAATCCGCCATTGCCCAGACCTGCATCAGGTTCACAGTCAAAGAGTTTCTCAAGCTTTACGCCGAAGCTCGAAAGAGCCTTTTCCGCAGTTGACGTAAGGTTGAGATTATAGAGAGTGTTCTTAAGGGTTCTGCCCATAAGGAACTCCATACAAAGATAATAAACTTTCTTCTGACCCTTTTCAAGCGACTCTTTATCGAATTCTCTTCTCGAATCTCTTACCATATCTCTGGCTATCATCGAGAGAGCTCTGTAAAACTGCTCATTGGTCGCATCTTTGGGTGAAACGCCGAAGAAATGAGAAAGCTTTGATGAAATCATTTCCTCAAGCTGCTTTTTGGTAATTGCCATTAAATTCATCCTCCTAAAAACTATACATTATAGTTTACACTAAAATTTAAAATATTACAACAAATTTTTAACAGTTGATTGATTTAAAATGCTTGTAAGAGATAGAAATTTGAGGTATAATAATTAAAAAATTTGGTTGAAATGCAAAAAATCAACAAAGACGGTGATGATTTGTATAATTTTTATGACTCTGACAATTCATTGTACGTGCGCAGGGAAAACGAAAGAGATGCTGTAAAACGAATAAGCAGGGCAGCGGGTCTGAGCGTTATCGCATATGTGCTGGTTCAGAATCTTCTGTCTATCCTCATTTATCTTTCTCCCCTCGGTGAAATTTATGACAAAGACCCTGCAATGCAAAGCGTTGTGACAATCTTCCTTTCCGTTCTCGGATTGCTCGTACCGTTTGCTGCGGGCGGATATTTCATCAACAAGGGTCAGAAAACTCCTATGGTTGATTTCCGCAAACCCGTCAGCATTCCGCTTATGCTTTCAGCAACGGCACTCGGATTTTTCGTTTGCCTTGCAGGCAACTATGTAACAAGCATATTTGTTAATTTTATGGACGAAGCGGGCATCACGCTTTCCGCACCCGAGTACTCGCCCCCGTCGGATTTCGGAGGAAGGTTAATCTATGCTCTTTCCATTGCGGTTGTTCCCGCACTCGTTGAAGAATTTGCGGTCAGAGGCGTTATTCTTCAGCCTTTGAGAAAATACGGCGACAGATTTGCAATTCTTGCATCCGCTCTTCTTTTTGCGGTTATGCACGGAAACCTTATTCAGGCACCGTTTGCCTTGATTGCAGGAATCGGAATCGGCTATGCGGTATGCATCACAAACAGCATATGGACGGGTATTCTCATCCACTTCTGCAACAATCTTTATTCGGTCATTATTGAATTCCTTGTTGCCGATATTGCCGACGAAGTAAGGCTCAATTCAATATATATTTCAATCACGGTTATTCTTTATGCCGTTTCAATTATCGGCTCGGTTGCATTCTTCGCAATTAAAAACAAAAGAAAAATTATGCCGTCATTCACGGTGTTGAACGAAAAACAGAAAATGAGAGCATTCGTTTTTTCCGTTCCTATGATAATAGCTCTGCTGATGATGATAAAAATAACATCAAATTTTATATCGGCAAATCAATAATTCTGCATAAAAATATGCCGTCCTTTACGGACGGCATTATTTTTTATTAAAATCCGAACTGATTAAAATATTCAAACGGGTCAATATAATACGCCTGAGTGGTTGTTATCGGCTCCGAACCGCCTTTATCTTCAACAAGAGTAACCTCTATTTCAAATTCATCAATCGAATAGTTGCTGTTGACCCTGCAAAGAGTGAGGGTCATCTTGTCGCCGACCTTGCCGTTATCGATTCTTTCAAGAAGTACATCCGCCGTTGTGAGGGGTTTGCCGTCAACGGCAATAATCATATCGTACTGCCTTGCTTCGGTGTTTGCAAGCGAACCGTCACTGCTGATTTCATTGATGATAAGCGTTCCCGCGGGAAGTCCTTTAATCTGGGCAATCATACTGTACTGAGCACTTGCGCTGACGGGATAGTAAGTGATGCCGAGCTTGGGTCTGTCGGGAACATAGCCGTAGCTGATGAGGTTTTCAATGATTTCTTTTGCCGACGTGATGGGTATTGCAAAGCCGATTCCTTCATAATCGGTTGCGGCAATCTTCTGCGAGTTGATGCCGATAACCTGACCGTAAGCGTTGGCAAGCAAACCGCCCGAGTTACCGGGGCTGATAGCTGCACTGTGCTGAATGCTCTTCATCGTGTAGCCGATTTCACTGTTAACGGGTCTGTCAATGGATGAAACATAGCCGCTTGTGAATGAGCCGAAAAGCTCAACACCGCCGGGATTGCCGATTGCATAAACGGGGTCACCGACAACAAGTGCGGATGAATCGCCGAATTCAGCGGCAGGAAGTCCCTTTGCCTTTATCTTGATGACACCGATATCTGTTCTTGTGTCGAAGCCTGCAATTTCTGCATCATAGGTTGTGCCGTCCTCGGTCTGCACTCTCACGCTTACACCTGCATCGCTGATAACGTGGGCGCAGGTAATGATGTAAGTATATGTGCCCGTTTTATCCTCACCCATAATGATACCCGAGCCTTCACCCGCGGATGAGTTGGAGTTTCTTGTGTAAACAACAATTCCGACATTGCTCGGTCTGAGCTTTGCAGCTATCTGTGCGGTGGAAAGCACTCCGCCGATTGAAATCTTCGTGGGGGTAACCGGAGATTCGTTGATGTTGAGCGCAGGTCCGTCGTTCTTTTCTTTTTTATTGTCGGAAACTGAAATTCCGCTGTTTTTATCCGAGTTCTTCATTATGGTTGAAGCACCGAATCCGAGCGCAAAAACAAGAATAAGAGCGATTGCCGAAGCAAAAACCTTGAGTCCCTTTTTATCTTTTTTATTATTCATAGAATCAACAGGCTGAGTCTGCGGATATGAATAATAATTCGGCTGAGGATTGCTCTGCTGATATGAGCCGTACTGCGCATTGTTGCTGCTCTGAGTATAGCCGTAACAGGTCGTCTTGGGATTTTCCTCAACCTTTTCTGCCTCAACAGAGGGTACGTCCTCGTTTGTTATTTCTGCCACAGGTTCTTCTTCGGGAACAAATTCAACTGCCTCATCCTCCGTTTCGGGAGTCCCTGCTTCAGGAACGGGGATTTCTTCATTATTGACATTCTTTTCAAATTCTTCGTTCATTGTTTTTGCCTCCGATGTAATTTATATCGCAATTATAATCATCTTTTGTTACGTCAATTTGAACACGGATTTAATAAAATTAAAATATCAGTTGAGCGGAAGCTGGAAGATGAATTCCGTATATTCATCAACCTCGCTTCTTGCGGCGATCTGACCGCCGTGCATTTCGATAATCATTTTGCAAAGGTAAAGACCCATACCCGCGCCCTTGACATCAAAGCTGCGGGATTTATCGATTTTATAGAACCTTTCGAAAATCTTGTCAATTTCGTCGCTCGGAATTCCCCTGCCGCTGTTACGGATTTTAACAATAACCTTTTCGGCATCTGCCTTTGAATTGATTTCAATATATCCGCCTTCGGGCGTGAATTTGACCGCATTGTCAACAAGATTATATATAACCTGATTTATCATATCCTTATCCGCCGTGAGCGTGTTGGCAATCATCGTTTCAAGGCCGCGGATTTCAATATGTTTTTTCTCAATCATCTGTTCAAAGCCGAGAAGAGTACGGAAAAGCATTTCCGAAATATCAAAGCTGACGGGCTTGAGGTCAAGCTCACCCGCCTCGAATTTGCTCATATTGAGCATACCCGTAACAAGTCTTGAAAGACGCTTGACTTCGTCCGAAACAATTTTGAGATACTGCATCTCTTTTTCCTTTTCGATTGTTCCGTCAAGAATACCGTCGATGAATCCGCCGATTGTGGTCATCGGAGTTTTCAGTTCGTGCGAAACATTGGCAACGAAGCTTCGTCTTGACGATTCAAGCGTTGCAAGAGCTTGTGCCATACTGTTGAAAGCCTGAACAAGCTCATCCGTTTCATCCTGCCCGAAAAGACGTATTTTTGAGCGTCTGATGGCAATTCTCTTGGAAAAATCACCCGTTGCATATTGCTTTGTTGCCGCCGACATTTCGCGCAGAGGTCTTGTAAGACTGTAAGACACAAGATAAACAATTATGAATGTCATCGCAAGTGCAAAAAGCACCGCAAGGAAAAACATTCTGAATATACCGGAAATATACGGCGTAAGGCCGTCAACAATAGGCTGGGTAGAGAAAACAACGGCAACCGTTTTATCTCCGACAACAACGGGCGAGCTGACAATAAAATGTATGTCGCTGAGCACGCCGCCGAAATTGCCGGTCGAGCGCTGAAGACCCGTCATTGCTTTATCCATTATATCTTTCGGCACTTTGTACTGATTATGCACCATACAGTTGCCGGTATAAAGCGCCATATTTGACTGGAGAATCTCCTTGCAGTAAACAACATCGCCGTCAAGATTGGTTATAAAAACGTCCGCGTCAATTGCATTTGATATCTGCAGAAGCGTATTACAGATAACGATAACCGAGCCTCGTCCGCTGTTTGTGAGATAATCTGATTCAAGGACATCACTCGTGTTCTGTGCAACGCTGACACAGTTCTCGGTAAGCAAAGCGTTTTTTTCGTCCATCCAGAGCTTTGAAACCAAAAGCAAGAGAGCTCCGCCTATAAAGACGAAGCTTGCAAGAATAATTGAAATTGTAACAAGGAAATATTTCCGAAAAAGTCCAGAGCTTCTTCTCTTTGCCACGCTATACACTCCCGTCGCTCTGCATTAATCCTTTGTTTCGAATTTGTAGCCGACACTCCAGACTGTCTTAAGCTCCCATTTTTCCGAAACGCCTTCAAGCTTTTCGCGAAGACGCTTGACGTGAACGTCAACTGTTCTTGAATCGCCGTAATAATCGAAACCCCATACCTCGTCAAGAAGCTGGTCTCTTGTGAATACTCTGTTGGGATTGCTTGCAAGGTGATAGATAAGCTCAAGCTCTTTGGGCGGAGTGTCAACCTTTTTGTTGTCAACTCTGAGCTCATAGTTTGTAAGGTTAATCGAAAGCTTGTCGTAACGCACTTCCTTGATATCCGTCTGAGGAGCAGAGCCGCTTCTGCGCAGAACAGCCTTGACTCTCGCCATAACCTCTTTTGCATCAAAGGGCTTCACAACATAGTCATCCGCACCGAGTTCAAAGCCGAGAACCTTATCGAAGGTTTCGCCCTTTGCAGTGAGCATAATGATAGGCTTGTCCGAGAATTTTCTGACCTCACGGCATACCTGCCAGCCGTCAAGAACGGGAAGCATAATGTCAAGAAGCATAAGGCTCGGCGAAATTTCCTGGAAAGCTTTTACGGCATCTGCGCCGTTGTTTGCAATAGCAACTTCATAACCCTCTTTTTCAAGATAGAGTCTGAGAAGCTCGCAAATATTGGTGTCATCATCAACAACAAGAATTCTTTCTGCTGCCATGATAATATCCCCCTCCTGTTATTTTTTGTCTACAATTATAATTATACGCTATTTTTTAACAAATTTATGAATTCTCGAATAATAATTTGTTACATTTAAACCGCAATAATGAACAAATCATTAATTTTGATTGTGATAAATGTGACGGAACATAAACATTTCTATTGTAGGGCAATCCACGAATCGCCCGCAATAATATGATGTCTATTTGGCGTTTTTCACTTTTGACGTATACCGGATACGCCTTCAAGCGAAAAGACGCCATCCGTCATCATTTCTCATCAGTCATAATATACGATTTACATTTTACTTAACTGAAAACTTGAAAACCGTGCAAGATCTGAACTTTTCGCCCGCATCGAATGTGCACTGCGGGAATTCGGGCATATTGGGTGTGTTGGGATAATACTGAGTTTCAAGGCAGAAGCCTGCGTGCTGAATAAGAGGCTTGCCCTCTTTGCCGATTATTGTGCCGTCAAGGAAATTGCCCGTATAAAGCTGAACGCCGCAGAGGTCTGTGAAAACCTCAAGCATTCTTCCGCTTTCTGGATCGTATGCAACAGCCACAGGGCCGTCACCCTCGTTAAGGCAGAAATTGTGGTCATAGCCTCTGCCGATTTTTATCTGGTCATCGTCAGCGGTGATATCTTTGCCGATTGCCTTTGAAGCTCTGAAATCAAAGGGAGTTCCTTCAACGGGACGGATTTCGCCCGTGGGGATGCTGTTTTCATCAATCGGTGTATACGCATCTGCGTTAATCGTCAGTTCGTGACCGAGCACATCGCCCTTACCTGCAAGGTTGAAATATGCGTGATTAGTCATATTTATAACAGTCTTTTTGTCGCTGACCGCATAATATTCAATCTTCAGCGCGTTATCCTCGTGAAGAGTGAAGGTTACTTTGAAATCGACCTTACCGGGGAAGCCCATTGCACCGTCGGGGCTTGTATAATTCATTTCAAGCGAATTGTCATCAATAATAATCGCTTTCCAGACAGCGGTTGAAAGTTCCGCGCCGCCGTGAAGGCAGGTGATACCCTTTTCATTCTTTTCAACTTCATATTCAACGCCGTCAATGCTGAATTTGCCGTTTGCAATACGGTTTGCATATCTGCCGACGGTCATTCCTTCGTAATCGGAGTGGTTTTCGTGACCGTCAATGCTGTCAAATCCGACAAGCACATCGGCAAAAACTCCGTTTTTATCCTCTGCATAGATGCTGTTGATTGTTGCACCGTAGGTGATGATGTCAACAGCCATTCCCGATGCGTTTTTGAGTGTATAGCAGTCAACCGCTCTGCCGTCTGCGGTTGTGCCGAAAATATTTTTAACTATCATAGTGTAACCTCCAGAGTGTATTTATATTATTTTACCATATATATACGGATATGGCAACAAATAATATAAAAAAGGTGTGTCGTGATGACACACCTTAAAATTTATATTATATCCTCAAACTCAACAACCTTGTTTGTTTTGCCCGATTCAAAAATCGCTTCAACAAGGCGCATAAGTCTGCGCTGCTGGTCGTGAGTAACTATGATATCCGCTTCACCTCTGAGGTAAGCAAAGATATTTTTATAATATTCGCCCCAATCTGCTTTCTGAACGGGCAGAGGATATGTTTCGATTGTGTCTTTTGTTCTGGGTGCCATGGTTTTTGTTATGCCCGCACCTGCAACGATGGGAACAGCATCCCTGTTTTCCCAGTCGGAAACCATAACAATTTTACCGTTCCACTGCCAATCATCAACAACCGCAGTTCCGTTTTCGCCGAGCATATACCAAAGCGGAAGCTCGATGAAATTACTTGTTGTGACTTCAACATAGAATGAAAGTCCGTCATCAAAAATGAGAGTTGTGCGGAAACCGTCATCGCAGTTTTCGTTGGTAACGTTGGTAAGCTCCGCATAAACCGTTTTAAGTTTTCGGGGCAGGGTCATCATAAGCGCTTGGTCGAGAAGATGAATTCCCCAGTCAAAAACCATACCGCCGCCGTGCTCGGGTTTGTTTCTCCAGTCACCCGGAACACCTCTCGAACCCTGAACGCGCGATTCGATTCTGAAAACCTTGCCGAGAGTGTTTTCGTCAAGGAGTTTCTTCATTGTGAGATAGTCCTCGTCCCATCGTCTGTTCTGGTGAACGGTGAAAAGCTTGCCCGTTTCTTTTGCGCAGGCAATCATCTCTTCAAGGTCTGCACTGCAGAGAGTTACGGGTTTTTCGCTGATGACGTTTTTGCCGTGACGCATAGCATCAATCGCAATTTCCTTGTGGACATCATTGGGTGTTGCAATTGTTACAAGGTCGATGCGTTCATCGGAAAGAAGCTCTTCCCTTGACGAAAAGAAGTGAAAACCTTTTTCATCGGCAACCTTTTTTCTTTCAGGATTAATGTCGAAAACACCGATAACCTCGGCATATTCGCCCATCTCTTCCTTTATTTTGCGGGCGTGCCATCCGCCCATACCGCCGTAACCGATAACGGCACAGCCGATTTTGTTGTTAATCATAGTATCGCTTCCTTTTTCGGGCGATTTCAAACCGCCGCTACATAACAGCTTAAAAGCATATTTTTTGTCAAGACAAGGAAATCTGCCGAAGGAATATGCAAATATTTCGAGGCAGATTGACGCCGTATTGGCAAAAAATCAAACCCACCACATTTCGCCTGTGGATTCGGTGAGGATAATATTCTTGAGGAACGAAACTGCCTTTGAAAGGCCTTCGTTCTGGCTCATAAGTGAATCTTCGTGCTCAATGCTGATTGCATAGTCATAGCCGACCATACGGAGGTTTGAGATAATCTCTTTCCAGTATGCATTGTCGTTGCCGTAGCCGATAGTACGGAATATCCACGAACGGTTGATTTCGTCGCCGTAGGGCTTGTTGTCAAGCACGCCGTTGACGGCTGTGTTATATTTATCAATCTTTGTATCCTTTGCGTGGAAATGGAAGATTGCATCGCCGAGCTTGCGGATGCAAGCAACGGGGTCCATTCCCTGCCAGATAAGATGGCTCGGGTCAAAGTTTGCACCGATTTCGGGTCCAACAGCCTCACGAAGGCGAAGGAGTGATTCAGTGTTATAAACGCAGAAACCGGGATGAAGCTCAAGAGCAATTTTGTTGACGCCGTGAGCCTTTGCAAATTCAACGAGATCTTTCCAATAGGGGATAAGAACCTCATTCCACTGCCACTCAAGGATTTCGCCGAAATCGTTGGGCCAGGGGCAGGTTACCCAGTTGGGATATTTTGCGGTTTCGCAGTCACCGGGGCAGCCCGAGAATGTGTTAATCTGATGAAGACCGAGCTTTTCTGCAAGAAGAATAGTGTTTCTGATTGTCTTGTCGTAATCGGCAGCAATTTCCTTGTTGGGATGCACGGGGTTACCGTGGCAGGAAAGTGCGCTGATTTCAACGTCGTACTTCTTGAGAAGAGCCTTGAATTCCTCAAGCTTTGCATCGTCGTTGAGAAGCTCTTCGGGATTTGCGTGAGCGTTGCCGGGATAGCCGCCGCAGCCGATTTCGACCATCTCAATGCCGAGTGATTTGAAATATTTGAGCGCCTCTTCAAGTGAGAGGTCTGAAAGTAAGGTTGTGAATACTCCGAGTTTCATTGTGATTCTCCTTAGATAATGCTTTTGATATACTTGATGCTTCTTGCGATATCTTCAAAACCTGTGGGTACAGGGTCGTCGTTTTCAACGATTACCCATTCAAGACCGATATCTTTTGCAGCCTTGATAACTGTGGGGATATCGCAGTTGCCCTCGCCGAGTGCCTTGGGCTTGCCGTCGATGCCGTCCTTGACGTGAACAAGAACAATATTATCCTTCTTTTCGGTCAGAAGCTTGTAGTTATCCTGACCTGCGTGGAAGCTCCAGTATGTATCGATTTCAAGTGAGCATCTGTCGCCGATAACGTCGATGGGATAAAGTCCGTTTTCGAGAGCAACGAACTCCTCGCAATGGTTGTGATAATAAACCTTGATGCCGTATTTTTCGGTTGCATATTTCTCTGCCGCACCGAGAACATCACCCGTGTTGACTGCTTCATCCATTGTCGAGTGGGGTGCACCGCCTACGCCGACAGCCTTAAGACCGAGGGTATTTACGAATTCGATTGTTTCGGCAAGCTTATTTTCCTTAAAATCGTCAAGACCCATATGTGCGCCGACTGCAACAAGTCCGACCTCGTCAAGCTTTGCCTTAATTGTTGCGGCATCGGTGTTGAAATATCCTGCGAACTCAACGCCGTCATAGCCGATTTTTTTGATTTCCTCAAGAGCCTTGAGGAGAGTTTCGGTGTCGTTAATATGATCTCTGACAGAATAAACCTGAACAGCTATTTTCATTGTGTTTGCTCCTTAGTCGTTGTTGATGTAGACGGGCTTGCCTGTCTTTGCAGATTCATAGATAGCTTCGAGAATCTGAGTAACTACCATAGCCTGCTCGGGTCTTGTACGAAGCTCCGCACCGTTGAGAACTGCATCGTAGAATGCACGGCATTCAAGCTCTTCGGGTCTGTCGCTTGCACCGTCATAGAATGCAACGCCGCCTGCGTCGAAATTGGGAGTTTCGATAACCTGTCTGCCGTTCTTTACATAGTTGATTCTGAGGTCGTCGCCGAGCATATCTGCGCCGCCCTTAACACCTGCGATAAGAGTTGAAGCCTCGCAGGGGTCAGCAATATTGAGTGCCCAGGCTGATTCAACGCTGATGGTTGCACCGTTTTCCATAACAACGAAGCCGAAAGCCGAATCTTCAACGGTGTACTTTTCTGGATCCCAGTCGCCCCATGCGTTAGCTGTTCTCTTCTGGTCGCCGAGCTTCTTGAAGGTTGTGCCTACAACCATCTTGGGCTTGTAGTTGTTCATCATCCAGAGGGTAAGGTCGAGTGCGTGAGTACCGATATCGATAAGCGGACCGCCGCCCTGCTCTTCTTCGTTAAGGAATACCCCCCAGGTGGGAACAGCTCTTCTGCGGAGCGCAAGAGCTCTTGCGTAATAGATTTCGCCGAATTCGTCATTTTCGCAGCACTCTTTAAGATAAAGCGAATCGCCTCTCCAGCGTGACTGATATCCGATTGAAAGAACCTTGCCGGTTCTTACCGATGCTTCATACATAGCCTTTGCTTCGGCATATGTCTTTGCCATAGGTTTTTCGCAGAGAACGTGCTTGCCTGCTTCAAGAGCATCGATAGTGATGAAGCTGTGGGACTTGTTGGGAGTACAAACGTGAACAGCAACAATGCTTTCGTCCTTGAGAAGCTCTTTGTAGTCTGTATAAACCTTGGCATTCTCGCCGCCGTATTTCTTGGCGGTTTCAATTGCTCTTTCTTCAATAATATCACAGAATGCAACGGGCTCAAGGAAATCGATGCTTGAAATTGCACGAAGATGCTTTCCGTTTGCGATGCCGCCGCAGCCGATTATACCAATCTTTACTTTTTCTGCCATTTTAATAATCTCCTTACATCTATATTAGGTATAAATACCCTTTTAACTTCATTATACTGCTTTATCAAACTATTTCAAGAATAAATAAAATTATGGGACGTAAATTTTGAGACAGCAAATTTGTTTAATTTCAACAAATATTTTTTATTTAATTCTTGACGAGAAAGTAAAAAACGGTTTGCAAAGGACGAATCCGATGCAAACCGTTTGATTTTATTCTGTTTATCTCTGCACTCTGCCCGAGCCATCACCGCCTGCGAGCTTTTCAACCTCGGCAACGCTGACTCTGTTGAAATCGCCCTCAACGGAATGCTTGAGTGCCGAGGCCGCAACCGCAAATTCGATTGCATCCTGCGAGCTTTTTCCGCTGAGAAGAGCATAAATCAGACCGCCGCCGAAGCTGTCGCCGCCGCCTACTCTGTCAACAATGTGAAGGTGATATTCCTTGGAAAAGCAGTAGTTTTCGCCGTCATAAAGCATACCTGCCCAGTCGTTGTCGCTTGCCGAAATCGAAGTTCTGAGAGTGATTGCAACCTTCTCAAAGCCGAATTTATCCGCAAGCTGCTTTGCAACCGACTTGTAGCCCTCTTTGTTGAGCTTGCCGCCGTAGATATCGGTGTTTTCCGCCTCTATGCCGAAAACGTCCTTTGCATCCTCTTCGTTTGAGATGCAGACATCAACATACTTGCAAAGCTCGGTCATTGCTTCCCTTGCCTCTGCTCTTGTCCAGAGCTTGCCTCTGTAGTTAAGATCACACGAAATTTTAACGCCATTTGCCTTTGCCGCAACGCAAGCCTGCTTGCAGATTTCAACAAGGTTTGCGCCGAGTGCCGGAGTAATGCCCGTGAAATGGAACCAGTCTGCGCCCTCGAAAATTGCATCCCAATCGAAATCCTCGGGAGATGACTCCTGAATTGCGGAATGCGCTCTGTCGTAGATGCAGACACTTCCTCTCTGAGATGCACCCTTTTCGAGGAAATAAATGCCCACTCTGTCGCCGCCGCGTACAATTTTCGATGTGTCAACGCCGAAATAACGCAGCGAATTGACAGCCGCCTGACCGATTGCGTGCGTGGGGAGTTTAGTTACGAATGCGGAATCAAAGCCATAGTTTGCGAGCGAAACGGAAACGTTTGCTTCACCACCGCCGAAGGTAGCCTGGAGCTGGTCATCCTGGAAGAAACGGTAATATCCGTTGGGTGCAAGACGAAGCATAATTTCGCCGAAAGTCACTACTCTTGCCATTATCCTCTTGCCTCCTTAACGATTTCAACAGACTGCTTACAAAGTGCAATGATTTCATCCCACTTCTGATTGTCGATGAGGTCTGCAGTTACCATATATGAACCGCCGCACGCCGCAATGACGGGGCACGAAAGGTATTCGCCGAGATTCTTGAGAGAAATGCCGCCCGTGGGCATAACCTTGAACATCGGGAACGGTGCGCTCATTGCTTTGATTTTCGCAAGACCGCCGCTCTGCTCTGCGGGGAAGAATTTGAGCACATCAAGACCGAGTCTGTAAGCGGTGTGATAGTCGGTGGGAGTGGTACAGCCTGCGTAGATGGGGACATTTTTCGACTGACAGTACTTAACAATTTCTTCGTCAAGACCGGGAGTTACAATGAATTTTGCACCTGCTGCGATTGCTTCGTCAACCTGTGCGATTGTGAGCACCGTGCCTGCGCCGACAAGCATTTCGGGAACGTTTTCGCTCATAAGCTTTATTGCGGTTGCCGCACCTGCCGCACGGAAGGTAACCTCCGCAACGGGAACTCCTCCTTCAACGAGAGCCTTTGCAAGAGCAACGGAATCTCTCTCGGGATTATTTAATTTAATAACCGGCACAACACCGATTGACATTATTTTTTCTGAAACAGCGTTCATAATTTATTCCTCCAATTATTTACAAGCCTTCTCACAAGCTTCGAAAAGTCCGTTGATATATGCCGCACCGAGCGCACGGTCATAGAGTCCGTATCCGGGTTTTCCGGTTTCGCCCCAAATCATTCTGCCGTGGTCGGGTCTGACATATCCATCGAATCCTGTTTCAACGAGAGCCTTTGTTATATCATACATATCAAGGCTGCCGCAGTCCGAAAGATGTCCGCTTTCTTCAAAGCTGCCGTCGGGCATAATAAGAATATTTCTCATATGCATAAATGCAATTCTGTCTGCCGCGCTGTACTTGCGCACCATAGCAACAACATCGTTTGATGCGGCGCATCCGAGCGAGCCGGTGCAAAGGCAAAGACTGTTTGCGGGCGAATCAACAATTGCAAGCATTCTGTCAATATTTTCTTCGTTTGTGATAATTCTGGGAAGCCCGAAAATGGGGTACGGGGGGTCGTCGGGATGAATCGCCATTCTCACGTCGCATTCCTCCGCAACGGGAATAACCTTTTTGAGGAATCTTTCAAGGTTTGCCCAGAGTCCTTCCTCACCGATTTCGCCGTAAGCATTGATAAGCTCTCTGACCTCATCCTGAGTGTAGCTTGAATCCCAGCCGGGGAGATGAATGTCATCCTTAAGAGGGTCAAGGCCCTTCATCTGCTCCCAATACATAACAAGGCTTGTTGAGCCGTCGGGAGCTTTTTTGTCGAGCTGAGTGCGAGTCCAGTCAAAAACGGGCATAAAGTTATAGGTTACGCACTTAACGCCGTACTTTGCACATCTGCGGATATTCTCGCAGTAAACATCGATAAGCTTATCAACCTCTCCTCTGCCGAGCTTTATATCCTCGTGGACGGGAATCGATTCAACAACATCAAAAACAAGGCCGTTATCCTCGCACTGCTTCGCCATTTTCGCAATGCTTTCTTCGGGCCAGACCTCACCGGGTTTTACGTCATAAACCGCGCTGACAATGCTTTTCATATTGGGAATCTGGCGGATATATTCAAGTGAAACGGGGTCGGATTCACCGTACCAGCGGAATGACATCTTCATAATTTCATCCTCCTGAATTTTAAAATCATATTTTTACATTTTAATTATATCACGAGTTTTTTTCAATAGCAATGAATAATTGACGAAATAACCTTAAATTTTTGATGTTGACAACAAGGCGCAGAAAAAGACGGCTGAAAACTTCAGCCGTCTTTGAATTTTATATCATCTTGCAAACATCAATCCAGCACTTAAATTCCGAAGTTTTTTCAAGCTCTCCGATATTCAGCTTTACCGCACTGTTTGAGCTTCCGCAGGCAGGATAGACAACCGCAAATCTTTTCAGCGATTCGTCGAGATAGACCTCAACGCCTTCATTGATTCCGAAAGGGCATACTCCGCCGACTGCGTGACCGATTAACTCCTCAACGCTTTCAAACGGAAGCATCTTTGCTTTAGCGTGGAAATACGCCTTGTATTTTGCATTATCTATCTTGCAGTCGCCTGCAACAACAATCAGAATCGGCTTCTCATCAACAAGAAATGACAGCGTTTTTGCGATTTCACCCTCGCTGCTGCCGACAGCCTTCGCCGCCTCGCCGACAGTCGCCGATGAAACGTCAAACTCCATCACCCTGCCGTCCATTGCATATTTTCTCAGATGCTCTTTCGCTTTATCGAATGCCATAACAGTCCTCCGCCGCTTTACTTTTCAAAATAACATAGATTTTTTGCATACGCTGTGTTATAATGAATCATCCGTTACAGTTTCATATTCCCAATCAATTATTCCGCCGAATTCCTTGACATTGGTATATCCCAGATTTACCAAGACTTCGGAGGCAAGCTTGCTTCTTCTGCCGCTTCGGCAGTAAACAAGAATCAGACAGTCTTTATCGGCAATCACCGATTCTGCTTTTGCCTCAATTTCGTAATCAGGAATCAGAATTGCGTTTTCAATGTGGCCGCTTGCAAATTCCTCTTCAGTGCGTACATCAAGAACAACGCAGTCGGGGTTTTTGTTCATCAATTCTCTTGCTTCCGCGGGAATTATCTGTTCATATGTCAGCGGAACATCCGCTTTTCTGCATCCGATAACAACCAAAAGGATCAGCACCGACAAAGCAGTAATTATCAATACATTTTTCATCATCGGATCATCCCGAGAATAACATCTTTTGTGCAGTATCCGACCTTGACAGCCGAAGCCGTTCCGTTTTTGAACACCATAACCGTCGGTATGCTTGAAATACCGAAAGCACCTGCAAGCTCGGGTGATTCGTCAACGTTGACCTTGCCTACGGTAATTTCGCTGTGCTCCGATGCAATCTCGCTGATTACGGGAGCAAGCATTTTGCAGGGTCCGCACCAATCTGCATAAAAATCAACAAGCACAGTTCCGCTGTTATCAAGCACGTTTTCTTTGAAATTCGCTGAATTTAATTTTATAACCGACATTTTAATCCTTCTTTCATAAATTTTATTTCAAACTATATTATACGTAAATCTGTCGCTTTTTTCAATACTTTTTTGAAAGGACTTTTGTTTATGAATTTTACCGTTTCGGGCGGCAACAAAAACGCCGCAATCAATCTTACGCAGAGCAAAACCGGCAATATTCTTTATCTTAACGTTAATATTACCCTGCCCTCCCCCGAGATTCCCGAGCCGTTTTTTATCAGATGGAATTTCAGCGCGAGCGACTGCTGTTCAACCTGGAATCCATCTCTTCTTGACATTCACGGTCTTGCCTTTGACTGGGGAAAAATCACCGTGCAGTCACGCCTTGCATCGTGGATGCCCGTCCAGTCACTCATCTCAAAAGACGGCACCAACAAGCTTTGCATCTCGGTTTCCGACGTTGACACTCCCATAAGCATCCGCACGGGACTTTGCGAAGAAGATGCAACCCTCGCCTGCGAAATCGAATTTTTCACAAAGCCCGCTGCACCGACCGATAATTATACGGCAACCGTGCGCCTTGATATGCGCGGCATCCCTTATTATGACAGCATCTATGACACAACCGAATGGTGGGAAACCGACTGCGGTTATGAACCTGCTTATGTTCCCGAAAGTGCAAAAATGCCGATGGATTCACTTTGGTACAGCTTCCATCAGATGCTTGACCGTGAAGAAATTCTCAAGGAATGCAGAGCCTCTCACGAAATCGGTCTTGAAACCGTTATCATAGACGACGGTTGGCAGACAGATAACAACAGCCGCGGCTACGCCTACTGCGGTGACTGGCAGGTTGCGCCCAAAAAGATAGGTGATATGGCATCGCTCATAAAAGAAATTCACGATATCGGAATGAAGGTTATTCTTTGGTATTCCGTCCCGTTTATGGGCATTTACACAGAAAAATTCAAGGAATTCGAAGGAATGTTTCTTGAAGGCTCGGGCAATGACAAAACCTTCTTCGGTCTTGACCCGAGATACAAAAAGGTACGCGAATATCTTGTTGAAATCTATGAAAATGCCGTTAAAGAATGGAATCTTGACGGCCTGAAGCTTGACTTTATTGACTCGTTTATTCTCAAAGGAAAATCGCTCGAACACGATGACAAGCGAGATTATCAGTCGCTTGAGGATGCAATTCACGCACTTATGACCGAAATCCGCGCATCGCTCACCGCAATAAATCCCGATATTATGATTGAATTCCGCCAGTCCTATGTTGGCCCTTCAATCCGCAAATACGGCAATATGCTCCGTGTCGGCGACTGCCCGTGCGACATACTCAAAAACCGCATCGGAATAATCAATCTCCGTATGACTTCGGGCAAAACCGCCGTTCATTCGGATATGATAATGTGGAATCCCGAGGACACCGCCGAAAACGCCGCACTTCAGTTTGCAAGCATCCTTTACGGCGTGCCGCAGGTTTCGGTACGTGTTGACAGAATCCCCGAATCACATTATAAGATGCTGAAATATTATATCTCGTTCTGGAAAGAGTGGAAAAACGTTCTTCTCGGCGGCAAACTGACCGCAGATAATCCCGAATCCAATTACAGCATCGCCCGTTCTGTGCTCGGCGATAAAGAAGTTATAACGGCATTCACCAATCCCGTTATCGAAACAGCCGCCTCAGAAACCGTTGTGATAAATGCATCGATGCACAAATCGCTTATCATCAAAGGTGCAGACGGCAAAAAATTCAGAACCGTGAACTGTATGGGCGAAGAAACAGCAAGCGGAACCGTCACATCACCGATTGCAGAGCTTGAAGTCCCGACATCGGGAATGATTTTTATAGGATAAAAAAAGTCCCTCGGAGCATAAAGCTTCGAGGGTTTTCAACAATCCCCTTTCAGGTGAAATTTCTTTGAGAACTTGATGGTATCTGCAATTAGCCTGTTTTTGCTTGTCACAGATTGCCGTAACTTATCAAAAAAACGAAACTGCCCGACTTGTTGAATTTTTATTAAAATTTATTTTTCACAAATGTCAGAATTCTTCAATCAATCTGCAAGCTTGTATCTTGTAAGATTGCAGCTTTGGCGGCGTGCGCCTCTGTCGAGAACGCAGAAAACAGGTTCGCCGTTTTCGTCGGCATAGACAGTCATACCTTCAGCTTCAATCTCCGCACCGACATTTCTTGTAAATGCTGCCTGAACAACCCCGTTTTCAACATCAACGCAGTAAATATGCTTATTGCCGTCCGGTTCATCGCAGGACATATAGAGCTTACCGTCAAACATTTCTGCACCCTGAACTCTGTCTACGGGCCGTGAAAGAGGAACGGTTTTAGCAAGTTCTAAGGTGTCGAGGTCGAAAACATTGAGAACGGTTGCGTTTGTCCATTCGGCGGTGTAAATGTAATTCTTCTCGGCGTCCACCGCACACCAGGGCACACCTTCCGTGTGAAGGTCATAAGGAAGAGGATAATACTGACCCGTATATTTCAGCGTTTCGGCATCGTAGAGAACAATGCACGAACGCTCATAATCGGGGCCGTCCTCTACGGCGGCATAAACGATTCCCTCGTGGCAGCTCAGACCACCGATGTGGTCATATCCCATTTCTTCAAGCTCATCGGGGATTGCATTTGTGGTGATAAGAAAAATCTCGCCCGTTTCAATATCAGCCTTGCCCAGATTCTTTTTGCCGCTGAAATAGAAATATTCACCGTCATTGGTAACGCCTTGCGAGGTCATGTGTTGATCATACAAAACATAGGTGGTCTTTGAAATAACATCAGCACCCACCGGTGCAGGGGTATCTTTTTCGTCAGCACCGACAACAAGCAGCATAATTGCGGATATCAGCGCCACGCATTTTTTGAAAATAACATAAATCGTACCGAATGTAGCAGTCATAAAAGCATCTCCAAATTGTTTTTTTCTATAATAAACCAAAAATCAGACTGTGTCAAACAGATATTCTTGAAAAAACAGATACGCTGCCGAATTCAGCCTTTTTGTTTGTAACAAACACGTCACGCTATCAGAACAATATCAATAGTATTATTCCGATAAACTTCCGATAACTTGTTGATATCGGGTTTAAGTGTGCATAGTGAACAGTATAAAGTTGACAGTAAAAACAGCCCGTGATATGATATAATTCAGTCAGATAAATAAGAATTTGAAGGTGTGAAAATGGAATTTAATGCAAACTGTTTTGAAAAGAAAATTATATGCGAAGATAACTGCACAGACACAATTGTTGAAACTTTTATTAACGGTGACACTCTTGATTTATATGTAACCGCAACTAATGATAAAGTAAAATTCATCGAGCTTGAATGGAATTTTGAGAGCGATGAAAACCTCTATGTTCTCGGCGATGCGTGGGAGCGCAGCTACGGTGAACTTGAATTCAAAAAGCTTGCTGATAATGACCGTTTTATGCCTTGGTATTTCATTGCAACAGATAAAACAAGCTGCTTTTGCTTCGGTGTAAAAACACAGCCGAATGCGTTTATCAGCTTCAGCTACACAACAAAAGGTGTTAAGGCTGTTGTTGATTGCAGAAACGGCGGCTGCGGTGTTGAATTAAACGGCAGAAAGATTCACCTTGCAACATTTATTTATAAAAAATATAACTCCGCCGATGTCTGTACTTGCCTTCACGATTACTGCAAAATTCTTTGTGATAACCCCATTCTTCCCAAAGAAAGAGTATACGGCGGTAACAACTGGTATTACGCTTACGGTAAAAGCAGTTACGGCGAAATAATTGCCGACACAAAGGTTCAGGTTGAACTTGCAAAGGGTATCGGTAACAAGCCGTTTGAGGTTATTGATGACTGTTGGCAGATTAACTCCTGCGAAGGCCCGTGGACAGCCAACGAAAAATTCGGTGATATGAAAAAACTTGCCGATGAAATCAAAGAAATCGGAGCAAGACCCGGCATATGGGTAAGACTTCTTCACAACAGAGATTCTGCAATCACCTATGATATGAGAATCCTGCGAGGCGGAAAAAGACAGTATCTTGACCCGACCCACCCCGATGTTCAGGCATATATCAGAGCGGATATCGAAAGAATAAAAGGCTGGGGCTACGAGCTTCTCAAACACGATTTTACAACTTTTGATTTGTTCGGAGGCTGGGGATGCGACCTCGACTCGACAATCACCAAAATCGACGGCTGGAGTTTTTATGACAGAACGAAAACCAACGCCGAAATTGTGCTTGATCTTTACAGGCTTATTAAAGATACCGCAGGAGATATGTATATCATAGGTTGCAATACGGTTTCACACCTTTGTGCGGGTCTTGTTGAGATTAACCGCACGGGCAATGACACAAGCGGCAGGGAATGGGAAGCAACAAAGAAAAACGGCGTCAACACCCTCGCATTCCGTCTTGCTCAGAACGAAGCTTTTTATATGTGCGATGCGGACTGTGTGGGAATTCTTGACGACAATATTCCTTGGGAAAAGAACAGACAATGGCTTCATCTTCTTTCATACAGTAACACACCGCTCTTTGTTTCCTGCAATAATAACATTACCGAAGAACAAAAATCAGACCTTGCCAAAGCCTATAATGAATTCCAAAAAAGCCACAGCATAAAACCTGTTGATATTTTTGAAAACAAAACGCCGTCGCAATGGGAAATTGACGGTGAAACGATTGAATATATTTGGTAAGATAAACTTGAATTTGGAGGGATGATATATGAAAAATCTAAAACTATTTTTCTCGGCACTAACAGTGGCGTTTGCAATTTTGGGCTTAACGAAAGCTCTTTCAACTGATATTACAATGCCGATAACGTTCGTTTGTTTAGCAACCACAATGTTTATAACATCCAAAGAGTACAAGGATAAACAGCAAAAGAATTCAGCAATTTATTTCTTGCTGTTGGGAGTGTTCTTGTTAGTTGTAACTGTGTATAATGTAGCTTCCGTTATTTGGGGTATATAAAAGACAAATTCCAATTTATCAAGTTTACAAACAATTAATATAAACACCATTTAAAGGAGCAGACTATGATAACGAAGCTTGAATTACATACCGACGTTTTGGTTCTCGGCAGCGGACCTTCGGGATTCGCGGCGGCATATACAGCGGCAAAAAACGGTGCTGAGGTCATTCTCGTTGAACAAAGCGGCGATATAGGCGGTATTTCAACCTCAGGGCTTATGAGCCATTGGACCGGAAGCTGCGGCAGTCCGTTATTCAATGAGATATTAAGGCGGAGCGCCGAAAAAAACGAAGGCGAATTCAAAAATAAGATAACCAATATAATAGACCCCGAAAAGCTGAAAACGCTTTATCTTGAAATGCTTGATGAAGTCGGATGCCGTGTTATGCTTTATACTTTTGCGGAGGATGCAATCTGTGACGGTAACAAAGTACTCGGCGCTGCCGTTATAAACAAATCGGGAAAAACCGATATTTATGCCAAAATCACCATAGATGCTACAGGTGACGGCGATATTGCTGCCCGTGCGGGTGCAGAATTTGTTCTGGGTCGTGAAAACGATAATAAAATGCAGCCCGCAACACTTATGTTTAAAGTCGGCGGCGTGGATTACAGCCGAGCTGTATTTTTAGGCTCATTTGAATCAACCTATGAAACGCCCAACGGCGAGCTTCAGGCTCTTGCAAAAGAACATATTCCGTATCCTGCAGGACACATTCTCACATACAAATCAACTCTGCCGGGGATTGTTACCTGCAATATGACAAATGCGATTGAAATTGAGGGCACTTGTGCAGAAGATTTAACTAAAGCAACGCTTGTATGCCGCAGACAGATGGATGATATAGTAAAATATTTAAGGGAATTTGTTCCCGGATATGAAAACTGTTTTATCGTCAGCTCCGCTTCGTTAATCGGCATCCGTGAAACAAGGCATTTTAAGGGTAAATATACCTTAACCGAGCAGGATATTCTCGAAGCCAAGGTGTTTGACGATTATGTTGTTAAAGATGCTTACTTCAATTTTGATGTTCATAACATCACAGGTGCAGGACTTGACAAAACAGGCGTGCAGAAGCATTTCAAACAGACAAAAGGATATACAATTCCATACCGTTGTCTGATTCCGGAAATCAAAGAAAATCTTCTGCTTTGCGGAAGAAATATTTCAGGTACACATATGGCACACTCCAATTTCAGGGTAATGCCTATCTGTGTCGGTATCGGCGAAGCTGCAGGTGCGGCGGCATATATCTCCGTTTCGCAAAACCGCAATCTGAATGATATTGATGCAGAAGAAACAAGAGAAATTATCGGAATATAAAATCCACTTTATGTAGGTGCTTTATGAGCGAAATCAGTTTGCAGATGATAGATCATCATATATCCTCATTCTGGTGGAAAGAGCTTGTTAAATATTTCGTTCAAATAGGAGACAGCTTGGAAATCAGATGTTGGAAAGAAGAAGTTGCTGAAATTCAACAAGCTTCCATATATGGAAATCCTACGGAAGATAATTACGAGGTTTCTGTCAAAGGAGTCGTTTCCGAAGAATTGATTTCAGAGCTGCTGTCTGAAAATCCGGCAGACAAAAGCTTATACAATAAAATGACAAAATATTTCACAATCAATGTTGAGCATGAACAGCGCAAATTTTGCAGTACGCATTATGGCACAGAGATGTATTTAATAGATGTGTCTGATGCCGATGTTGCTTTTTTCAAAAATGTAATGAATGCATATACGGAAGAAGATTTCAGTGTACATATAGAGAAATAAACTTCTGTTTAACAAAGGAATGTGATTGTTATGAGTGCATGCAGATTTATTGCTTCTGATTCACCTTTGATAGAGTTTGCACCGTCGCAGGATTATCCGCTTGAAATAAATATTGATAACGGCACTATATATGATGGCGGCGCTGATGATAACTATTTTCTGAATTTCTTTGAGAGTGTGAAGGATTACACCGACAAAAATTATGGTGTTTATCTTGAATGGAATTATACTGACGGCAGAGCAAAACAAATCATTGAATATATAAAAACTGCCTTGCGGAAATCAAACAGCATTGAATTTTGGCACGTATGGTTGGACTGCTACGAATTTGAGAACAGACCTTTCGTTCACAAAAAAACTATCTCCATTGACGAACTAACAACAGAGTATATCAAAGAGATTGATAGTGCTGCGATTTGGAATACTCCCGATAAGATGTATCCCGAAAGACCATCGTTCTATTGTTTGACAATAACTCGATAAAGAAAAAAATTCCAATTTGTTGAATTAAATCAATCGGAGTTTGAAAGAATAAAGAAACTGATTGCAGAGGAGAGTTCAGATGAGAACGATGTTGAATCGGAAGGCAGATTTGAAGATATCGTTGCCTATGCAGGCTGGAGTATGGACGACCATTTCCCCGAAGGCTTTTATTATAACAAAGGTTATCCCACAATCTTTTATCCTGCACCGACACCGTGGGGCTTGCCGCTGAGATGTATGCTTTCAAAGAACATAGAAAACCTTTGCTTTGCGGGAAGAAATATCAGCGTTACCCATGCAGCACTCAGTTCTTCAAGAGTAATGGCAACCTGCTCAATTTTAGGTCAGGCATTGGGAACTGCTGTGGCTCAGGCAATCAAAGACAACGTTACACCCGAAAATGTTGATATAAGCAAATTACAGCAGACTTTAATGGATGATGACTGCTATATCCCGTGGCACGAAAGGAAACTTCCTGAACTCACCCGAAAAGCAGAATGTTCTGCCGAAGTTATCCGCAACGGCATAGACAGAGGCGAGGAAAATCTCTGGACAGGCAATAAAAATGATGTTCTCGAATACCGTTTTGATGCCGACACGGAAATAAGCGGAATCCGACTGGTTTTTGACAGCGACCTAAACCGAGATTTTCACAATATGCCGTGCAACTATCCTTTGGTGCAAACAAAGTTTAAATTGCCCGAAACGCTGATTAAGGAATACAAAATTCAGGGAATAACCGAAAACGGCGATATAGAAGAAATCCATATCACCGATAACCACCAAAGATTTGTGAAACACCCCGTTGATTGGTGCGTGAAAACAATCCGCTTTGTTCCGATATCCACCTTCGGCTCGGAACAGTTCAGACTGCTTGATTTTGAAATAAAATAAATTTCAATTTGTCGTATATTAAAAATTCGTTTGATAAATCATAACCCCCGGCTGAGCCGGGGGTTATGATTTATTAGCCGAAAATAGGTCTGAATAAGTTTCTGAATATTATATAAATCGTCATAACGGGAGCTTTGATTATATTCAGAATATTGAATGTAGGTATGATATTACTGTTGTCTGTTTCAGGATTGTAATCGGATGAATGGGCTGTCAGCCACGAAATCATACCTTCGGGATACGAAAAAGTAACGGCATTTCCGTTTGCATCAACAGTAGTCATATGAGGATAAGCTCCGTTATCTGCAGAAAACATATCTGCCGTTACAGCTTCCCAAGAATAGTGCTCTGTCGGGGCTCGTGAACCGTCAGGCAGACAAACTTTGCTCAGTGTTGAAAATCTGCACTCCTGCGGAACATTTGAGGCTGAACAGACAGCTTCCCAGTTTTTTATCGTTCCGCTGTAGCTGACCAAGTGGTCTTTTTCACCGGCTACCATCCACACGGGAACATCGGCAAACTTTTCGGCTTCCTTCTCAGAAATCGTTACATACGGACAAACAGGGAAGATGGCTGCAAACATATCGGGGTAATTGATTGCCATTTTATATGTCATCATACCGCCAAGCGAAAAACCACCCATATAGATTTTTGTTACATCAATATGCTCACGGTTCTTTTCAATAAAATCATCAATTGCCGCTTTCAGGGGTGCAATCATATCATCACCCCAAGAAATCCCGATGTGTTCGGGGGCTCTCACAGCCATAACATAAAATCCGTTTTCTGAGCGTGCTTGATATTCATCCGATGACCAGTTGACAATATCGTTTGATTTTATCTGAAAACCGTCGTACTGTCCGTGGGAATGACCGTGTGCCCAGATAACAAGAGGATGCTTTGAGCCTTCGCTTGTTTCGGGTGCATAATATCTGTAATCAACCGAATAAAGACCCGCTTTCGGACCTTTTCCGTATTCAAACTGTTCTCTGAGTCTTTCTTTCAATTCACCGATTGAAACAGCATTTGCTATGATTGCAAACGATGAGAATATCATTATTGATGCCAAAAATATCGAAATAATTTTCTTCATGATATATCACTTTTCTATACAAGGTATTTTACGGTTTCATCCATCGGTCTGTAAACCGTGTGTCTTTCGTTGGGAACTGCATCGGGTGCGGGGTAGCCCATAACGAGAAGTGCAACGGGTTCAACGTTTTCGGGAATTTCAAACACTTCACGCATCTTGAAAGGATTGAAATGCATTACCCAAGTTGAGCCTACGCCAAGCTCCCACGCCTGAAGCATCATATGAGTTGTGACGATGCTTGCGTCAACAATACCACTCTGATTGCCGTCATAGGGTCTTGTCCAGCATTCGTCTTTATTGTAGCAGATAAGCATTGCACAGGGCGCATCAAAATGGCATCCGGTGCATTCTTTCAGCTTTGTGAGTGTTTCTTCATTGTTAATTACAAGAATCCTCTGCGGCTGATAATTGCAACCCGTCGGCGCAATATGCCCCGCTTCAAGAATCTTATCAATCACCTCTTTCTCAAGAGGCTTGTCCGTAAATTTACGCACCGAATATCTCTCGGTTGCAAGGTTCATAAAATCCATAACTGCTCCTTATTAGCAAATAATTTCTTTTAGTTTTTATGCTCAGATTAAAACTTTATGCAACGCTTAATCAATCAGCGGCATTTCGGTCATACGGAGTCTTGCACAGCCGTAAGGACAGAACTCAATTTTCTGCACTTCGGAAATCGGTTTTCTTGATTTCGGAGTTTTTCTGCAGACAGATTTATAAGGAAATTTAAGCCCCCAGTCAATCTGCCGCATATTTGCTTTGATTGATACGGGAGGATTATCCTGCGAAAACGGAATATCGCTGATTTTATTCTGTATTATTTCAAAATCCGAATCGGCATATCCGTAATTCCACGGTGTTCTGGGAATAAACTGATAATCGCAATACGGAAATTTGCGTTCGACTCCTTTTTTGGTGTATTCACGCATTTTCTTTTCGTAAGCAACGGGCACAGAGAAAAGCAACGAACCCATCTGCAAGGCATAAAGATTATTCGGTCTTTCTTTAAAATACGGTGTCGCCATGAATTCAATTTCAAGTTCCGTTTTACCTTGCTTTATTTCAAATTCAAGGTCACGAGCTTCTGCACTCTTACCGTTAACTTTCAGATTTTTTGCAAAAGACGGAATACGGATAACAAAATCAAAAT